>CAJUMD010000201.1 GCA_910587275.1 uncultured Kineothrix sp. | reverse complement strand
AAAAGCACCATGGCTGAATCATAGTGGGTATCCGCAAAGTCCACCTTTTTCGCCCGTTCTTCCGTAATGGACATGCTTCCGCTGACCACATCTGCCTTTCCGCTTTCCAGGGAGGCGATCAGGGAGACAAATTCACAGTCTGTCATTTCCACCTTCCAGTCCAGTTCCCGTGCAACTAAAAGCATCAGATCTATTTCAAGCCCCAGTGGTTCTCCGCCGCTTCCAAGATAAGTCATAGGCTCATGGGTGCTGTCATGAAAATACCGGATTGTTCCGTTCTCTCCCGGCCAGTCCTGCTTCGTCAGTATTTTTATGCTTTCGTCCGCCCCAAGCCATTTTTCCTTTAGAGCCTCAATGGTTCCGTCCTCTTTAAATTTTGCAAGAACGCCGTTAAACTGCTCCCTAAGAGGGCTTCCCTTGGGAAAAGCATATCCGTACTGATCCAGAACCACTGGCTCCTCAAATATTTTGAGTCCTTCATTCTTCGCCACTGCAAGCTGCGCCAGCGGTTCGTCCAGCGCCCCCGCATCCACACGGCCTGCTTTTAAGGCTGCAACAATATCCGGTACAGAATTGTAGTAGGAAAAATCATCCGCGTCTTCGATCACTTCCTGCAAGAGCTTATCGTAAACCCCTCCGCTCAGGGCGGCAAACCTTGCCCCTTCAAAATCGGAAAGCGTCTCGTATTTTTCCCCTGACTGTGCGCCGCCGTCCTGCGATGCCCTTACCATAACGGCTGTCACCGATGGATAAACGCAGTCGGAAAATGCAATATGCTTCCGCCTTTCTTCGGTGGCGTTTAAATTCGCCATAATGCAGTCAATGTCCCCTGCCTGTGCCGCTGCAATGATTCCGTCATAATCATAAATCTTAATCTCCACTTCCGCATTTAACCATGCCCCAAAGCGGTAGATCAGCTCCACATCATATCCTGTCAGAGTCGTCCCCTCATAGTAGCTGAAGGGCTGGACCATTCCTGTGGTCCCCACCCTGAGCTTACAATCTGGTGTCCGGGGCATAGCTATTTCCGGCATGGTTCCTTCCGCCCGGCTGACCCACCGGTCATACATCTCATCCAGTGTTCCCTCTGCCTTTGCCTGGGCAAGAAACTGGTTCACCTTATCCTTTAAGTCTTCAATTTGGCTTTTGGGTGAAATTCCCACAGCCACATCCATGCTCTCCCCCAAATTTTCGTCTAAAATCTTCACATTCTCAAGCCCGCTTGCTATGGCAAACTCCATCATCACCCGGTCGTAAACAAATCCGTCCAGCTTTCCCTGGGAAATGGCAAGATACCCTGAAGCATTGCCGGAAAATGTTTTGTGCTCCGCCTCCGGCAGATACTTTTCCGCCATATACATACCTGCCCCGCCTTCCGGCACACCAATGGTATACGCGGGATTGTTAAGCTGCTCTATGGAGGTGATTGTTTCGTTTTCCTTATCTTTACACCCCCAAAGGCAAAGCGCCCCCAAAAAGATAACGATAAAAAAGGCTGTTCGTTTTTGTAATGGGCAGGGTCTTTTCTTGTCACAATTTGTCATAATGATCCTCCATGCTGTCAACATCTGCAAATTTGCATACAGGCACAAATTTACG
>CAJUMD010000200.1 GCA_910587275.1 uncultured Kineothrix sp. | reverse complement strand
GCAGGTGGAGATGTTTGCCGATGCAATAGAGGCATCTGCCAACGACAGGACACCTCGTGTTCCGATTAATGTGACTTACCTGCATGGAGCGGATGAAATAGTAAAATTCATGGAGAAAAGGAAGAAAACGGATGCAGCAGGCGAATAATTTTATCGTGCTGAACATTCGTGAGTATTTGGAGAATGACGACGGACGGCTCGGAGAGGATAAGCTGTTGCAGTTCCTTTCCGAGTTTTCCTGCCCGTTAAATAAGGATGTTGAGCGCTTTTTGAAACAGCAGGCAATCGAATTTGCAAAGAAACATCAGGCAGTTACATATTTAGTGTTATCGCTGGAAGATGCGGAGTTATTGGGCTATTTTTCTATCACGATAAAACCGCTTGTGGTAAAGGCAGAACCGTTCAGCAACACGGTAAAGCGCAAACTTGCAAGGTTCAGCGAGATAGACAAGGGGGAGCAGACTTATAATCTTGCGGCTTACCTCATTGCACAGCTTGGGAAAAATTTTAATGACAGGGCAAAGGGCAGGATAACCGGGAAAGAACTGCTTGAGGCGGCAATCCGGCAGGTACAGTCATTGCAGTATCAGGCGGGCGGCATGGTGGCGTTTGTAGAAGCGGAGAACAATGCAAAACTGCTTTCCTTTTATGAAAATTATGGTTTTAAGCAATTTGACACAAGGCAGACCGTATCAAAAGAATCCGAACCGCATGAACTGGTACAGTTGTTAAGGCTGGTTTAGATGTAAAAATTTCATAGTAACAGTAACTTTAGGTGTATGGTATAGAGAAAATCAATATCATACACTTTTTTTGTTTTGAAATACCGTCTTGTAAATAATGCAGGGCGGTATTTTTCTGTGCAGAAGAAAGGAGTGACAGGAAAACATGAACAAACATACAATGAGCGACTTATACCAGATGCAGTCCCTCCCGCTCTCCATAAAAATACGGATGACACAGTACCGTATACGGGAATGGGTGGACTATTACGGCGCGGACGGTGTGTACATCGCGTTTAGCGGCGGGAAAGACAGTTCCGTATTATTACATGTCGCAAGGGAAATGTACCCTAAAATCAGCGCTGTCTATGTCGATACCGGACTGGAATATCCGGAAGTCAGGGAGTTTGTAAAGCGGCAGGAAAACGTGGAGATTATCAGACCGAAAATGAACTTCCGTCAGGTCATTATAAAATACGGCTATCCCATGATTGGCAAGGAAGTGGCAGGCTGTGTGTACGGCGCAAGGCGGTACATGGAGAAGCTGCTGGAACGGGAGAGAAGTGCAGAGCATGGGGGAAAAGTCCCCAATCACAGTTATATGGCGGATTTGGTCGGCATAGACCGCCGTGAGGATAAGGAAAATGAACTTTATAAAAGCCTGACTCGCGGGGAAATACCGAGTACGGACATTAAAACACCCGTCCGCTACCTGATCATGCAGGGGAAATATCCGCATAAAGAGAACGGTGTGGAAACATCGGAATATTCCAAGATGTATAACAAGGAGCGCTACAAATTCTTTTTGGAAGCACCTTTTGAAATAGCGGATCACTGCTGTTCTATTATGAAAAAATCCCCCATGCACAGCTACGCAAAAAGGACGGGGAAAATGCCTATGACAGCGCAGATGGCAAGCGAAAGCAGGCTGAGGACAACAAACTGGCTCAAAAACGGCTGCAACGGTTTTGACA
>CAJUMD010000199.1 GCA_910587275.1 uncultured Kineothrix sp. | reverse complement strand
CCTCGATAAGTAGTTATTGACGATGGAATCATCATGAGCCATATCAAATAAATATATATAACTGTTTTTATATGCTTGCTCAATCGCTTTCTTTTCTGTCCCAGTTCCTATATTTTTCTTTCTAAAACGATATTCAGAACCAATAATCGTCTTTTTCCACACCCGTAAGTCCCTACAACGTATTATATAACAGTTCCGTAAAACCATTTTCTGCATATCCCATCTTTTATTGCAGCTATTCCCCCGGGTTGGGCAATTCAGAATAATGCCTTTCCGTATCACTTGCAAAGTATACCTTTCCAACCGCTTTATCATAAAATACTTCCAAGGACATATCCGCCAAAAAACCGGGATCTTGAAACTCATAAAAATATACGCATCCTTGTTCCTGTTTCATTTCCCAATCAATACCCGCCCTGTTTGCATATGCACCCGAAATACTTTTTCTTCCAGGATTATACTGCAGCCATTCCATTTTTCTTCCGTATATACATACATATTTCACTTCTTCCTGCTCTTTTACGGTAAAATTTTCATCACATATTCCCTCCATTTTTTTTATATAATTGTTAAAATATTCAAAGTCAGAAAAAAACACATAACCCATTATTGCATATTCTAAATTATTATCATCAATATCAGTAAATCTTTTTATATCATGATTTTTATCTAAGAGCCATGTATCTTCTTCACTTATTGCGCTTCCTAAATAAGTTAATTCCACATTTATCCATTGATCCTTTGCTTCCTGTTTTCCCTCCACTTTTTCATTCTTTTTTAACAGTAGTGCCATAGTACAAATTAGTACTGCAAACGCTGCAATGACAACCACTTTACTTCTTCTTTTCCTAATTATTTTTTCCATAATTCTTTTCCCCTGCCAGCCTCAAAGCTGTCCCGCGCCCATGTTTTCCGGTTTCGTGTCCATGGGCAGCGCATCCAGCTTCTGCGCCATAAATTCATCCATCCACCATTGCGGGATGTACGGAAACGGAACCGGTTTGCTGCACGGAAGATTCGTTATGCTTATTTTGGTATTCCCGTTTTCCTCAAACACCATTTGGTGGCAGGCTTTTATCTGCGGACAGGTGTATTTGGCATGTCCCGTAACCGTAAGCTCCGCCGTGTTTTCCTTATCCTGCCGGAAGGAATACCGGAGTACATCATATATGTTTTTCCTGGATAAAAGCCCGATGCAGTCATCCACGGAATAAGCCGTACTGTATGTGCGGGTTCCGTTAAAAGGTTTCCCATCCATTGCCTTTACGCATTTATACACCACCACTGCCATCCAACCGAACATTCCAATACCCACCGCCGCAAATGACAAAAGGATGCAAATGCCATACCAATCCCCGCCCATCATTTTATCCGATTCATATATAATTTCTTCCCCGTTTGTTTCCGATGTGCGCCTGAGAACCGTATAATACATATAATTCACTACCGAGTTTCCATCTCTGCCATTGTTCGAACAATAATATTCGTATACCCCGCATTTCCTTAAACGTGTTATGACCTTTTTGGAATAACAGTCATCCGGAACCGCATAACTGCCCGCTGCCCTCCCATCCATACCGCATTCAACGGCAGCCGGATAACGGACATCCACCAGTAAAATGTTTTCACCATTCCATATTGCCCCATAGGAACCGCTGCTGTAGAATGAAAGTTCAAACAGAAAAACCATGTTTTCATCAAACACGCCTACCTTACGGTCCGGAAAGGAAATGAGGATTTTGCCGCTTTCCGAAACATCATAGGAAAGTAGCTCCTTTCCTTTTGATGTCCATACTTTGGAGAC
>CAJUMD010000198.1 GCA_910587275.1 uncultured Kineothrix sp. | reverse complement strand
ATTGAGCCTATTTTTTTTCGGCTCAGTTTTTCATAGATTACTTGACACTACCTTCCGTACCCGGTTTTCATTACACGTTCCGACACGCTACGTTCCGACACGCTCCAAAGCCCCGGCAAAAGATTTGGTAATCAGATGCGGTCTCGTGATGGCGGAACCAACCACCACGCAGAATGCCCCAAGGTCTATGACCCGCCTCGCCTTTTCCGGCGTGTTGATATTCCCCTCTGCTATCACGGGATGCCCCACCCGTTCCAAAATGGTGCGGAGTATACGGAAATCGTCCTTTTCTATACAGTCACCCCGGCTCTGCACCGTATATCCCACCATGGTCGTCCCGATAAAATCAAATCCCAGCTCATCCGCCCTCACCGCCTCCTCCACGGTAGAACAGTCCGCCATCAGTGGAATGGAAGGATAGGTATCCCTGACCTGACGGTAAAATGCCTCCAGCCCCACTCCTCCGGGTCTCAAATCACCGGTCGCCTCCAATGCGATAATGTCCGGCCGGGCTTGTGCCAGTTCCGCCAGTTCCGTCATGGTAGGCGTAATATGTACCACACTGTCCGGGTAATTCCTCTTTACAATCCCTATCACCGGCAAATCCACCATGGTCTTAATCTCCGTGATGTCCGGCGCCGTATTCGCCCTGATTCCTGCCGCACCGCCCAATTTTGCAGCCAACGCCATGCGCCCCATGATATAAGGGGAATGCAGCGGCTCACCCGGCAGCGCCTGACAGGATACGATTAATTTCCCCTTTAGTTTTCCGATTCTTTCTTTCATGGTTCTCCCACCTCCTTGTAGACACATACTAACACGGATTAAAAGTTTTTTCAAATGTATATATATATTTAGAAAATTATTTCAATCTTATCGTTATTTTATCTAATTAAATCAATATCTATATGCTTTTTTTATTCAAAATATACATATTGTTGAAAATTAATTCTCGCATTATGTTTGTATATGGAAAATATTACAAATTGCAAGTTGCCTGACCTTCTGTTCCGGGGCAGAAAAACAGCGGCAAACCCGTAATAGGTTTACCGCTGTATGGTTCGTTGAAATTATTTGATTTTATACGAAAACCGGAATTTGTTAATCGGCAGCGTGTTTGGAAATTTCTTTCTCCGGCCATATATCGGAGGCATCCTCCGCCAGTCCGCAGGTACATTCCAAAAACAGGCGGCTTCCTTCCGCTTCCTCCCTGTCATAGGCATACCCCAGCCCGTCCGCAACCTTACGTGCCGTCTCATCGAACAGACTGCACATCACAAACACCGCTTTCCATGCGCATTCCCTGTCACTGCCGGAATACGTCCCCAACAGCTTTCCGTATTCTTCTTTGGAAAGATAACGGTTTAAGTATTTTCCTGCTTTTCCCACACTGCACGAAAAATCCGTCTTCATTCCCGCATACCATGACAGCATTTTCATCAACTGCGGGCGAATATACAGATTCATCATATCCATGGCATAGGTCATTTCCTGCCGCCACAGCCCTTTGCCCACACTGTTCTGCATCCACCAAAACTCATTGCAGCAGCAGATAAACTCTGCCGCGGACGGCTTCTTCACCCAATGGCTTTCGTCCGAAGGTGCAGGCACTTCGGACAGCAGCCCGTCCTTGTCCAACAGAACCTTGCAAAGCCTGTCCTCTTTTATATTCCCCACAGCGTATTCCTGCGTCATGACCGTCAGGTCAATCCGGTTACCGTCCGCAAGCTGCATCAGGTAAGTATAATGACGGTCCCTGTCCGTTTCCATTCCGCGCATGGCATCCATTTTATCCGGCAGCTGCATATACAGACGTTTCCCGAACACGTCAATCCAGCCTTCCTCCCCGATAAAGGAAGCCGTC
>CAJUMD010000197.1 GCA_910587275.1 uncultured Kineothrix sp. | reverse complement strand
AGGGAATGTATATACTTTTTAAAACTGGCATGAGAATATCGGAATTTTGCGGCCTTACGCTGTCAGACGTGGATATGAAAGGACGGAAGATACACATAGATAAGCAGTTACAGCGTACAAGAGAGGGTAACTATATCATAGCGGATACGAAAACCACCTATGGAGAAAGGTATTTGCCAATGACGGAAGAAGTTTACCAGTGCTTTAAAAAGCTGGTAGCCAGACGCAGGAAAACAAAGGTGGAGCCAATGGTGGATGGTGTGGGCGGCTTTCTGGTACTGGATCAGAATGGTATGCCGTACCTTGCATTACATTGGGAAAAGCGGTTCGAGTATGCTCTGAAGAAGTATAACAGGACATACAAGGAAGAACTGCCAAAGATAACGCCGCATGTATGCAGACATACCTATTGTAGTAACATGGCAAAGTCGGGAGTAAATGCAAAGACTTTACAGTATCTTATGGGTCATGCGGATATAGCCACAACATTAAATGTGTATACCCATTTGGGATATGATGATGTGGAAAAGGAAGTAAGGGAAGTGGAAGAAAGGCTTAGAAAGGAAGTGTAAGCGTGTAGGAATTTACCTTTGGAAAGAGTAAAAAAGAGGTCATTTTACTTCTTTTTTACTCTTTTTGGGAGACAAAATATACCGATGTATGGTAAGATATACGAGGTATAGAGTTTTTGAGGTCAGAGGAAAAACCTTGAAAACATAAGGAAAAACCAAGATATACCAAGATATAAGGAGATATGGAAACCATGATAAAAATTTTATTTATATGCCACGGCAACATCTGCCGCTCCCCCATGGCAGAATTCATACTAAAGGACATGGTAAAAAAGCAAGGCATTTCCAATCAGTTTGAAATTGCCTCTGCGGCTACCAGTACGGAGGAAATTTGGAACGGCATTGGCAATCCGGTTTATCCGCCGGCGCGGGAAGAACTTGCAAAACACGGCATCCGCTGCGACGGCAAACGGGCGGTCCAGCTTAAAAAATCGGATTATGATTATTACGATTACTTAATTGGCATGGATACCATGAATATCAGGAATATAGAACGGATGACGGGGCATAAATGCGGGGAAGCCGGCGGAAAAATCGCTCTGCTTTTAGAGTATGCAGGGAGAAAGGACAGCATTCCGGATCCATGGTATACCTCAAGGTTTGATGTTACCTACCGGGACGTTGTGGAGGGATGTCAGGCGTTTTTGGAATATCTGCAGGGAAAAGGTGGGATGGATGTCTGATTGGTCTGCTTGGAAAGAAGCCGGAAAAACAGAAAAATTGGGTATAAGTAAAAGAAACTATGTTGCATACGGAAGCGCATTTTTCCTGCTGGCTGCCGCAATCTATTTGGAGTGCTGTGTGACAATGGCATATATATGGGTTGGTTTTAACGGTTTTGGCGGAATATGGATGGAATATAATGAAAAAGGGGAAGCCGCCGGAGCAATTTTGGGAATACTGCCATGTCTGTTGCTTGTTGGGGGAATGGCCTGGCGCGTGATAAGGCATGTGAAACGGAAAGAGCCGGTAAGGTGTTATTTATACGACGTTCTTTTCCTTATGGCAGGAATAGCCGCAGGTATTCTGTCCTTTTATGTCATTCCGGAACCCCGCCAGACAATGATATATGCCGTCATGGAGGTGATGCGGAGTTTGGGCTGGCTGGAATATCCGGCCGGGTGATGAGCCTTGGAGCGTGTCGGGAAAATCATTCCGGTAATCTTCTCTGCCATGTGCCGTTTTGCCGCTTGTGCGATATTGGCATAAACTTTAATTTTCAATTGACCTTAATTCGCTTCAGTTAACGCCGCCCGCTGCGTCTCCTTTATTTCGGAAAGCATTTTTTAACCTTAATCCGTGAAACTCAGATTTATTAAATACTCAAACTTCCCACACCAGTTGGTGTGCTGAACCTTGAAAAATCAATACTGTA
>CAJUMD010000196.1 GCA_910587275.1 uncultured Kineothrix sp. | reverse complement strand
TCCCATAAATCAAGGTTTGAGCAGTAAAAAATCAGGTAGTTTTTGACACTACCGAAACGGTAGATAAGGTGGAGAAAATGAAAGTATGTACCTGCTTAAATCCGCTGCACACCTGCCTTGCCGTTTTCAGGTGTCTGCTTGGCTACCGGAAGATTTCGGACGAAATGCAGGATAGGGAACTGGTAAAGATGGTGGAAAAAGTAGGGTATCAGGAGGGGCTGCCGGTGGTCGTCCATCCGGGCATTTTAAATCCGGAGGAATTTATCGGTACCGTGTTAAAGGTGCGCCTTCCCAATCCGTTCATGCCGGATACCCCGCAAAGGATTGCCACGGACACATCACAGAAGCTGGCTGTCCGTTTTGGGGAAACAATCAAAGCCTATCAGGCGGATGAAAACCGGAAAGTGGATGAACTGCAGCTCATTCCGCTTGTCTTCGCAGGCTGGCTGCGCTACCTGACGGCAGTGGACGATGCCGGAAACAGGTTTACGTTAAGTCCCGATCCGCTGCTTGGGACGCTGTGTCCGCAAATGGCAAAGCTGGAACCGGGCAGTACGGAGACGGAAACGGAAGCGTTCTTAAGGCCGATTTTGGAAGATGCCGGAATCTTTGGCGTGAACCTGTATGATGCCGGCATGGCTGATAAGGTGTGCGGTTATTTCACGGAACTGAATGCGGGGGTGGGGGCAGTACGTAGGACGTTAAGGAAGTATTTGTAAAAGTTATTGGTATCATCCGGTCCGGGGTATTGTATGCGCAGGAGGACGCCAAAAGCCGGGAGCACCTCCCCCCTGCCCGGGTTGTCTCTGCCGCCCTGGGTTTCCCCTGCCGGCATCTGTTCAAACCTGATGGCAAAAATGGTCTATTTTAATTGTGTCCAGCCGCCGGTTTCTGACCGCGGCGGCGAAACTCTTCACAAGGTATTTCCCGTTCCGCGAAATACCTTGTTTATAAGCGAAAATGCAATGCAGATATTGTACTGTTCCAAAAAGAAATCGCTGAATGGAACGATAAACTTACAGATGCATTGGAAAAACGAAGCGAACGAAACCGTTGGATCAACCATTTTATGAAATTTTCTACTATGGAGGATATTGACCGCCGGGCAGTCATGCAGCTTATCCGAAGCATACGGGTAATGGGTAAAGATGAACTGTATATTGAATTTAATTATCAGGATGAATAGCGGCAGCGCCTATGCCGGCACCATCTTTGTATGTACATGTGGCTTATATATCCGTCTTTCTGTGGAGGATAACAAAAAACGGGGCTGCTCAGCAGAAAACCAAAAGCTGGTAATGAATGACTTTCTTTCAGATAAAACGGAATTCGTTGTATATGATATTACTTCGGCTATTAAAAATAGTAATTTCTTAATAGCCGTATTCTTGAATATATTTTAATCTCTTATGTTTGAAAAAACTGGCGATTTTTTCCTGGCATTCTTGCATTCCAATCATAAATTTTTCTGTTTTCCGCCATATTTGTTTTTTGGTATGCGGAATAATCCCGCTGTGTATATTCTGTTTCAGGCTGTGATTTAAATATTCATCTGGATTTATTTCAGGCGAATAAGGTGATGTAAAGATTATCAACGATAAGCAAAACTTTTCTGTCTGTATCTTTTACCAGATGCCTCATAAAGTCTATATAAGGAAGCCTTAAATACCGTTTTAAGGAATAGTTACATAAACAGCCTGAATTTTGAACTGGCAAAGGAAGCAAGTAAAAAGGGGATATCCGCGGAACTGCTCTATGTGGATGAACAGGCGGATATCCGGTCAAAAAAACTGGCGGCGGAGGAATTCATTCCCGTATACGGGGTTACGGTGGATGAGTTCCTGGAATGCGTGGTGCGTTTATGGGAGGATCATGACATTGACGGAAGGCTGTTATGTGAGCATGCGGCAGTGTATGCTTGACTTGATAAGGGCTTGCCGGATAAACTCGGCTTGGCTCATTTTGCA
>CAJUMD010000195.1 GCA_910587275.1 uncultured Kineothrix sp. | reverse complement strand
TATCAACCACCTTCCTTGGAATTCCCTATATTTGAATTATACAGGAAGCTCCTTTAAGAAATTATATATGTTTATTTTTTGCTTCCTGATTTTGGGTTCTTATCCTTTTACGCCTCCTGCCGTCTTCCCTCCCACCAAAGTGCCGGATGCCAGCGTATAGACGATAATAATGGGAATCCCTGCCAGCACGGCGGCTGCCATTAACTGGTTCCATGGCGGCATGTCCCCGAAAATCAAACCAGAAATCACCACCGGGAACGTCTGCGCATCGAGGGAAGTCAGGTTGACCAGCGCATACAGGTATTCCCCCCAGCACATGGCAAACGTGAATATCGTGGTGGAAATAATACCCGGCAGAGCCAGCGGAAAGACAATCCGGTACATGGTCTGGAGTTTCGTACATCCGTCCACCTCTGCCGCCTCCTCCAATTCCCTCGAAATATCCGCAATATGCGGTATCAGTATCCATGAAATGTATGGCAGCGTAAAAGTCGGGTAAATGACCACCAGACCCCATATAGTATTGGTCAAATGCAGCTTTGCCAGTAACATGTAAAGCGGAATGTACAAAACGGAAGTGGGCAGCAGGTACATAAACAGTACCGATTTGGAAAACACTTTTCTTCCTCTGAATGATAACCGTGCCAGCGTATAAGCCACCGGATAGGCAATCACTATGGAAAATACGGAAACCACAACCGCCACTATCAGACTGTTCCGCATACTGTGCATGAAATTTGTTTCTTTTAGCAGATACCGGTATGCCTCCAGGGAAAACGCATGAGGATACAGGGTGGGTGTTTTCGCGTAAATTTCGTACTCCGTCTTAAAGGAAGTATTAATCATCCAGTAAACCGGAAACAGCGCCGCAAACAGACTGATGACAATATATATCCTTCCTATTATTTCCGGCATCCTGATTTTTTTCCGCGGTATGTTCTTTCCATACCCCTTTGTTTTGTTCCATGCTTTCCCCCTTGCCTGTTTCTGTTGAAGTTTTATCATTTCCTACCGCCTCCTGTCCCTTGTGTCTTTCCTTCATCCGACATATTCCTTATTTTTCCTCCGGAAGCATCCTTCTTGTCAGCAGCCCGATTAACAGCATCAGTACCGGCATTGCCAGCACCGCAACCGCTATGCCGCGTCCGAGCATCATGCTTCTCATTGCCGTTTTGTAACTGTATACATTCATGACTTCCGTAGCCCCGTTTGGTCCGCCTCCGGTCAGCAGGTAAACCGTCTCAAATTCATTGATGGTCCAAATGGTACTCATCAGGGCGGACAGAATCGTAACATCCTTGACCTCCGGGAAGGTAATGTAGCGGAACTTTTGGAAAAGATTGGCGCCGTCAATATCCGCAGCTTCATAATAATCCCTGGAAATGGTCTGCAGTTTCGCCAGTATGGATACCCCGAAAAAGGGGGTTCCGCGCCATACGTTTGCCACCACCACGGTAAACAATGCCAGTCCTGCCGAGCCAAACCATACCAAATCCCGGTCAATCAAATGCAGGGATTTTAAGATATGGTTGGCAATTCCCCCGCTTGGATTGAAAATCCAGCGCCAGTTGTATACCACCACGATATTGGGCAGGGTCCACGGAATCATCAGCAGCGCCCTCACTGCATTTCTTCCCCGGAACGACTGGTTTAACGCCAGCGCCATGAACATGCCAAGGACACATTTCAACGCAATGGACAAGGCGGTAAATTTGACGGTATTGACAATGGAGCGCCGGTATTCCGGGTCGCCGATTAGCTTTTCATAGTTTTTAAACCCCGTAAAATGCGCCTCCCCGCCAATCATCTTATTGGTAAAGCTCATACAGATTCCCCATGCCAGCGGAAATACCAAAACGGCGCCCAGGAAAACCATAAGCGGCAGATTTACCTTATACGCAAATTTTGTGTTTTTTGCCTCTCTACTCCTCATTTCCTTTTCCTCCCTGTTCCGTACGGTAGTGTCAAAAACTACCTGATTTTTTACTGCTCAAACCTTGATTTATGG
>CAJUMD010000194.1 GCA_910587275.1 uncultured Kineothrix sp. | reverse complement strand
CAGCTTTAATTATCCAATGTAAAACTATGTGTTATTTTGTGTTCAATGTACTAGCTTCCTCGTCGGCAATCACATCCAAATCCGCCAAGCGCCCATCCCTTTTAAGAAAGCCCACCAGCGTTGCCAACAGATTTTCCCCCTGCTGCATTCCCTGCTGCATGCTCCGCTTTAGCGGCATACTTCTTCTGCATGGGGCTGTGCATAAAAACGGGCACTGCCATAACAGCAATGCCCATTCCAGCTTTCCTACTCCTTATTTCTTCTTTGCCTTCTTCGCTTCCAAAGCCTTATCCGTAGGCCTTACCAGTATCAAACTAATCACCAGTGCCAATACGTAAAGCACAATCGTCGCATATAACACCGCCTGGTATCCCGTCGGATTCACGGTCAGCATTTCCACCGAGCCGTCGGAAAGCGCATGTTCAATCTCCACAGGAGCTCCGAATGTCTTCACAATCCATGAAGCCATCTGGTTTCCGGTCAATCCGGCAAATCCCCAGGCAGACAGCGTCAGTCCATGAATGGCACTAATATTGCTCATCCCGTAATGGTCGGACAAAAGTGTCGGCACATTGGAAAACCCTCCGCCGTATCCGGCATTTACCACGAAAATCAGGCAAAGCACCAGCACCGTAAGGAGCATGTTCCCGTTACCGTTCTTGATACCCCCCGTCAGCATGACAATTCCGGTAAACACGATGGAAAGGACAAAAATCAGTTTATAAATGGTATTCCTGTCCTTCATGGTATCCGCCCATGCGGAGAACCCAAGGCGTCCGCCTGCATTAAAGACTGCGGAAACCGTGGAAATCACGCCTACCGCGCCTGCAAGACCGATACACTTCACGATCATCTTCTCCTGCGAAATCAAAGCCAGACCACAGGTAATATTAATGTAGAACATCAGCCAGATTCCCACATAGTTGGCAATCGGTTTGGATTTGATGACTGCCAACATGCTCTTTCCCTTTTCCTTGGACTGGGGTTCATGCCAGCCTTCCGGCTTCTTTAACAGCAAGTGTCCCACAAACATCATGACAAAATATACCACCGCCAAAATCAGGAACATCTTGTAAATACCACCTTCGCCCAAATTGTCCAGCATCGCCTGCATAATCGGGCTGGCAATGGCCTTTGCCGCACCGAAACCCGCAACCGCCAGTCCCGTGGCAAGTCCTTTCCGGTCCTCAAACCAAAGCATCAGCGTCTTAACGGGGGACAGATAACCGGTTCCGAGTCCCACACCCATGATAAAACCGTAGCATACGTAGATACCAATCAGTGCAAGCATACTTCCCTGGTGCGTTCCGCCGTAATAAATGAAAAATCCCGTCCCTGCCATTCCCGATGCAAAACAGATGGCTGCAATCAGGGAGGACTTATGTATGTCCTTCTCCACCACGTTTCCAAGAAAAGCGGCAGACATGCCCAAGAAAAAGATGGCAAAACTGAATGCCCATTCCGTTGCGCCTTTTGAAAAGCCGATATAGTCGGCAATTTCCTGACTGAAGATTGACCAGCAGTAAACGGTACCGATACTGCAATGCAGCAATAATGCAGGAATTGCGGCACGGATCCATTTATTGGAACGCCAGCCTTTTGTGTTTGTCTCATTTCCTTTACCCATAATTCACATTCCCTCAACCATTCTTTCGTTTTCCCGGATTACGGTTCCCCGCACACCGCCCATACCTCCGGGCGGAAAATACGTACCATATCCAAGTAGAATTATTATAAACCTTCTTCCGTTAAGTTGCAATATAAAATTGGCATTATGCCGTTTCCCTGTGCTTCCCCTGCCGGCAGGGGAAGCACAGGGAAAAATCAGACAGGGGGGGGGGTTGTGCTCCTGGTTTTTACTGGTTATCAAAAATGTACTGCCGTATCATAACATTCTTTTTTACTCTACCCAGCACGGGAGGGAGTTTTGGGGGGCAGCGGGATTACCCGTCCCGGATTTTCCGTGCTTCGTTTTCGGCGGGAATTTCTTAGCAGAATGCGGATACCTAAGGGAAACCGTGCAAGGATGCACGGTTTAGCCCGATGCGGCAAGGATGCC
>CAJUMD010000193.1 GCA_910587275.1 uncultured Kineothrix sp. | reverse complement strand
CACTCACCGTCTCGCACCCGAAGCCATGCAAAAATATGCGGCTGTCTTTACAATGAAGGCAGGGCAGCTTTCTAAAGTATGAAGATTTGTAATATCGTCTTGATAAACTTATTTATTTCTGTTAGTTTGTATTTTGATTTATTGGAAGATTTGTGGGTGTAGGTATAAGACCGGATAAGAAAACTGTCCCTGTCCTTTCTTATTCGGTTTTTGCGTATGAAAAGGGAGGCACGTTCAGAGCAAACGGAAACGGTGTTCAAGCGGATAGTCGAGGAACAGATAACAAAAAAGGTTAAGGAAATAGCGGAAAACAGCGTAAATTAGCACTGGAAACGGAAAAGGGAATATAGTATAATATGGGTTAAGAGGAAGTCCCTTTTCATCAAGGAGGTAGTCCTTTACGGGGCGGGCAATTCCGCTGCCGCCGCCCCGCAAAAAAATCCCGCCCGTGCGTCCGCCCATCACATAACATTTCTTTCTTAACTATCACCTGTTAAGAAAGAAAATCTCCAAAACACCTTGATTTCATACGGCATTTGTGTAAAAATAGAACAAGGCGACAATGATAAATTGTTAACAATGTAAAACGTATATTTGTTTTTATGGGTGCAACCCTGGAGCGTGTTTGAAAAACCGTCGTTACAGCCATGCTCCGGTAAAAACGCGGTATTCGCGGGAAGAAGGAGAAAAGGGTAAAACTATGAGAGGCATCGATACACAGGTACGGAAAATACGCCGCCGCGTATTTAAGGAAGTGGCGGATCTTGCTTATCATTCGGAAGATTTAATCAATGACGTGGAAGCGTTACCTTATAAGATTGTGGATTATGACGAGTCGCAGTACGGAAACATATACCGGGAACGCGCCATCGTCCGGGAACGCATCCGGCTTGCCATGGGACTTTCTTTACGTCCCGAAAACATGCCGGTGCATGTGACGCAGGGACTGGCGGAAAGCAATATTGACGAAAAATATTATGAACCGCCGTTAATGCAGGTCATTCCGTCGGCATGCAACGCCTGTCCCGAAAACCGTTATGAGGTTACGGACAAGTGCATGGGTTGCGTGGCACATCCGTGCCGGGAAGTCTGTCCGAGGGGCGCGATATCCATGAAGGACGGCAAGTCCATCATCGACCAGGAGAAATGCATCAAATGCGGAAAATGCAAGACCGTCTGCCCTTACGATGCCATTTCCCATCAGGTAAGACCCTGTCTGTCCGCCTGCGGCGTCAACGCCATTAAAAATGACGGAAAAGGAAGGGCGGTCATCGATACGGATTTATGTGTGTCCTGCGGCCAGTGCATGGTGAACTGCCCGTTCGGTGCCATTGCGGATAAATCCCAGATTTTCCAGCTCATCCGCGCGATGCAGTCGGGACGCAAGATTATTGCGCAGGTTGCCCCCGCTTTTGTGGGACAGTTCGGTGCGAAGGTAACGCCGGACATGATTAAGAGCGCTTTAAAGGATTTGGGCTTTTATGACGTATATGAGACGGCTATCGGTGCCGATATGGGGGCCATGGCGGAAGCGGAGCATTACGTGCATGCGGTTGCCACAAAGGAACTGCCGTTCCTTCTGACTTCCTGCTGTCCGTCCTGGTCCATGTTGGCAAAGAAGTTTTTCCCGGAAACCATAGACAAGATTTCCAATGAGCTGACGCCCATGGTGGCGACGGCGCGCAAGATTAAGGAAGACCATCCCGATGCCAGCGTGGTATTTATCGGTCCCTGTGCGTCCAAAAAACTGGAGGCTTCCAGAAGGACCATCCGTTCGGATGTGGATTTCGTCATTACGTTCGAGGAACTGGCGGGTATGTTTGAAGCCAAGGGGATTGACTTAAATTCCGTAAGCGCCGGGGAACCGCTGGCGGATGCCACGGGGGCAGGACGCGGTTACGGTGTGGCAGGCGGTGTGGCGGATGCCATCGAGGAATGCATCCGGGAATATTACCCCGATGTGGAAGTCAACATCGAACATGCGGAAAGTCTTTCGGAATGCCGGAAAATGTTAATGCTTGCCAAAGCGGGAAAGAAAAACGGGTGTCTCATCGAAGGCATGGCATGTCCCGGAGGCTGTATCGCCGGCGCCGGAACCAACATCGCCATTCCGCAGGCGGCAAAGGAAGTGGCAGGCTTTAAAGCTGCGGCTGCCAGGAAAATACCCGATAAGGAATCAAAGACCCCGCCGCAAGCAACGGGGTATCAAACTTGCAGCGCTGCAGAGCAGCGGGGTATTTGACC
>CAJUMD010000192.1 GCA_910587275.1 uncultured Kineothrix sp. | reverse complement strand
TAACAAAAAAGGACAGCCCTATTCGTTAGAATAAGATTGTCCTTTAGGCGCTATATTAGGTTGTTCCTCTACATCATCAAGTATTATTCAGTACTACCGGGTAAAAAATTGATGTACAATTGATGTACTAACCCCATTTTGATGTACAACAGAAACTCTTTTTAATCTTCAAGAAGTCTCCGTTTTCTCTCAATCATTTCGTCGATTCTTTCTATGAAAGACGCTACATCCTTGACATTTTCGCATCTCTCGATACGTCCGTCAGGGTATACCCTTTTCGAGATACTACCCGCTCCGCAGGCAACTATGGTCTGCACTTCCTCCATCATCAATATATTATAAATCCCATACTTCCCTTCCTGCGCATACCCCACATTTTCAAAATTCCCCGACATGTTTTTCTGCCGGTACAGGTAATACGGTTCCATCCCCATATCTGCTGCTGCTTTTGCCGCGATATCCATGGTGGCATCCGTATTGTGAAGGGTATGTATCCCATTCTTCCCAATCCACTGGCTCAGGGCGGAAGCGCGCTTTACGGCAAGGGAATGCACGGTCAGGCTGTCCGGCGCAAGTTTTCCGATTTCCTCCACCGTATGCCTTACGTCCTCCTCCGTTTCCCCCGGAAGACCGAGGATAATATCCATATTAATGTTGTCAAATCCTTCTTTCCTGGCTGCGGCAAACGCCTCCTTTACCTGCTCCACCGTATGTTTCCTGCCAATCAGCCTGAGCGTTTCCTCTTTCATGGTCTGCGGGTTTACGGAAATACGGGTAACGCCGTATTTTTTTAACACCTGCAGTTTTTTTGCCGTAATGCTGTCCGCCCTCCCCGCTTCCACGGTAAATTCCTGTACACCCCCCATGTCAAAATACCTGCCCAGGGTTTGGAGCAGCCGCTCCAGTTCGCACGGCTCCAACGTGGTGGGCGTCCCGCCGCCGATATATACCGTATCCAGTATTTTTCCCCGGAACGTCTCTGCGGTATAGGCAATTTCTTTTTCCAGGGCATCCAGGTATTCCCCCACCCGCTTCCGCCATGCCGCTATGGGATAAGACGTAAAGGAACAATACAGGCAGGTCGTCGGACAAAACGGGATTCCTATGTACAGGCTGTACCCGTCCTTATAATGGAGCGTAGACAGCAGTTTCCTTTCCCTCTCGGCGATTTCAAGACTCAGGAGCGCCTTTGCGCCACTGGTAAAATACGTCCGCCCCATATAGTCCAAGATTTCTTCCCTTCCTTTTCCTTCCTCCAGCATCGTCATGGGGATTTTCGTCGGACGGATACCCGTCAGCGTCCCCCATGGCAGCTCTTTTCCCGAATACTTGGAAAGTCCCCGGTAAATTAGCTGCTTTAACACGTTTTTTACTTCCGTACGGGGGATACCTGCCGCATACTGTGTTTTTATACAGAATCCCGTTTCCTGTACCCGTTTTGCACCCTCCAAGTATCCGGCGTCCTGCATTCCAAACATTTCCTCCGGCTCTACCGCCCGCCCATGCCCCAATTCCATTGTCATCCCATTTTCCAAAAAGCAAATACGGATAGATACGCCTTCCCCATCCGTTCCGCCCCCTTTGTCCATTCCATACTTCTGCCCCGTTTTTCCTGTTTGGTCCGTCCCTTCTTCCACGCAGAACACTTTCACCTCATCTGCCGGAAAAAAAGCCTTTACCAAAGAATGTATATCATACTCAAACTGCGGTTTATTTAACCATACCGGAATCATGTTTTCCGCTCCTTCCTTCCCCGTCATCCGTTCCGGTTACTTTACTCCGTGCCAGACAACCTTTTCCGCTCCTTATAGTATAATCAACCCATTCCCCCCTGTCCAGCATAAAAATTTTATGCTATAATATCCGAAGATAACCGTAAAAAAAGCGCAGGAATGAGGACATTTATGGACCGCTATGAAAAAGCCATCCTTCAATGGAATGAAATATTTAAAAAAGAAAAACTGCATATACCGCAGCAGGAAGAAAACAAAAATCAGGATTTTCACTGCAGCTTTTCATGGCTGACGGCATGATCCTGTGGAACAACCCCACCCCGGACTGGGACGGAATCCTGCAGTCCTATTTCCATATCACCCGGTTTAAAAATATATACGATAAAGAGCATAACCTGTATCAAAGGCTCTATTATCTGACCAAGCCATAAACATAGCCGGGCAGCCATTACAGGACAAAATTTTCGGCTTTCAGCCAAATGGAGACAGAACAATGAACACAGCGCAAAAACCAAAAGAAACTACCCGCATGACGGAAGGAACCATATGGAAACGGATAACCGCATTTGCCCTTCC
>CAJUMD010000191.1 GCA_910587275.1 uncultured Kineothrix sp. | reverse complement strand
ACAATTAGAAATAGCCCATTTTTGCCATCAGGTTTGAACAGCTGCCGGCAGGGGATGCCCGAGGAGACAGGAACCAAACCGGGCAGGGGGACTGCTCCTGGCTTTTGCGTCCACGGGGCTGCGCATAAAAAGCGGATACCGCCTTTACGCCATATCCGCTCTTTCCAATCATTCGTTCTTTTCCCATTCCCTACTTCACCCACTGCGCCCACTTGTTCCGGTATTCCTCCGCACTCATGCCTTCGCCGTCCAAAAACAGCCGCCGGAACAAATCGCCGTTGCCGATTCCCGATTCCTCCACGATTTCCTTCACCGGTTTGGCAGTAAACCGCAGCAATTCCTTTGCCGCAGTAAAACGCCGGTTTAAAATATAATCCTGAAGTTCGATGCCGTATACCTTCCGGAAGCCCTGGTTTGCTTCTTCTTCCGGGAAGCCGTATTTTTCCACGATGGTCTCCATCAGGCCCCGCTCCTGATACCTGTCATTGACAAACTCCCGGATGGCATTGTACACTTCTGCCGTCTCCTCTGCCGCCGGTTTTCCATGGCTCATGGCGCTCACGATTGCCATATTCAGGAGGTTCAGCAGAATACAGCCGCTCTCCAGTTCGGATTCCAAATCCTTCTCTTTCTGCCCTTCCATCAGGCTTCGTATCTGCTTTTCATAATCCTTCGGTTTTTTGGGGACAAAAACCGGTTTTCCGTCATTTTTCTCCATAAACAGGTTAAAATATTCCCTGGCACTGCTGCCGTTAAAATGCACCCATGCCAGCTCCCAAGGTCTCTTTTCGCTGCTTTCATGCACATATTTTTCCATACAGTGCAAGAACACGCAGTCGCCTTTTCCCACGCGGTAATCCGTATTCCCCACCGTCACCACGCCTTCCACGCTCAATACACCAATCATCAGAAAGGAATCCAGCCCTTCCCTCGTGGATTTATGCGGCCGGAGGCTCTTTAACGTGCCAACTTCCTGCACATACAGTAAGTTCTTTTTGGCAAATTCCCCCGGTGTATGCAGCATTCTGGTGGAATCCGTAATTCCGGAATCCGAAAACAATGTTTGTAACGTATTGCCCATATTCCTTTTTCTCCGTTTCCCGCAATGCCTGCGGATGCCTATAAATTATCGTATGCAATTTCCTTTTTCACCAGTTCCATGTCCTTATCCACCATGCGCCCAACCAGTTCGTCAAAGGAAATATTCCGTTTCCACCCAAGGACTTTCTCCGCTTTCCCCGGATCGCCCAACAGAATATCCACTTCTGCGGGACGGAAAAACTCTTTGTTGATTTTTACGATGGTTTTTCCCGTTTCCTTGTCTTTCCCTGTTTCGTCCTTCCCGGAGCCTGTCCATTCCACCGATATCCCAACCTTGGAAAACGTGGCTTCCACAAACTCCCGGACCGTCCTCGTTTCATTGGTCGCAATGACATAATCATCCGCCTGGTCCTGCTGGAGCATCAGCCACATGGCGTACACATAGTCCTTGGAATGTCCCCAGTCCCTTTTGGAATCCAGGTTTCCAAGCTCCACGCAGTCCTGGACACCGAGTTTGATCCGTGCAACCGCATCCGTAATCTTACGGGTAACAAATTCCTTGCCGCGCCGTTCGCTTTCATGGTTAAACAGGATACCGCTGCACGCATACATCCCGTAACTTTCCCGGTAGTTTTTCGTAATCCAATGCCCGTATACCTTAGCAACCCCGTAAGGACTCCTCGGGTAAAACGGCGTTGTCTCCTTTTGCGGGATTTCCTGTACCAAACCAAACATTTCTGACGTGGATGCCTGGTAAAACCGGCAGGAAGGCTTTACCATGCGGATGGCTTCCAGCATATTCGTCACGCCAAGCGCATCAATCTGGGCGGTCGCAACCGGCTGTTCCCATGAAGTGGCAACAAAAGACTGCGCCGCAAGATTATACACCTCGTCTGCCTGCGAAATCTGCATCGCATTCACCAGCGACACCTGATCAATCATATCCGCATAAATAAAGTGGAGCCTGTCCTTGAGGTGTTCCACATTGCCGTAATCCACCACCGCTTTCCTGCGCATGATGCCATATACGTTATATCCTTTTTCCAGTAATAACTCTGCCAAATAAGAACCGTCCTGTCCGGCGATTCCCGTTATCAATGCATTTTTCATTTTATCCATGACCTCTTTTTCCTTTTTTATCCTGCTGACTTATTTATAAGGTATTGTAATATATTTTTCCCGCACATGCAAGGTATAATCGGATGTAAGTCCTATCATAAAGTATTGCCATATATATTTTGGGCAAACTGCATTATATTATCATTCTGCATTTTCCGTTTATTACAATTTAGTCGGATTACACGTACAATGCAATCAAAGCTATCACAACCGGTTTTGCGTCCGCGCCGCAACCGCAAACCTGTTGTACACCAAAGCAGCGCAGAAATGAGGAAAATATGATTAATTACGAAACTCAAACTTCCCACACCAGTTGGTGTGCTGAACCTTGAAAAATCAATACTG
>CAJUMD010000190.1 GCA_910587275.1 uncultured Kineothrix sp. | reverse complement strand
CTTAGCAGAATGCGGATACCTAAGGGAAACCGGACAAGGAGGTCCGGTTTAGCCCGATGCGGCAAGGATGCCGCTTGAGGGCGACCGTAGCCAGTGACAGCCTAAACCATTCTGCTTAGAAACTCCCAGCCGAAACAAGTGCACGGAAAACCGGGACAGGCAATTCCGCTGCCGCCGTTCCGCAAAATTTTCCCGTCCGTGCGTCCGCATTTGAACATAACATTTCAGACCAAACTGTTACCCTTTCCCAAAAATATTTCATGAAATCCTTGCAACCCCCTTTACATAGTGCTATAATACAAAAGTTTGAAATTTTAACTGGAATCATTTACTGCTTACGGCACAGAGAAAGGTATGGTTATTTATGAAACAGGCAAGGGAAGATGTTAGAAACGTGGCGATTATCGCCCACGTTGACCACGGTAAGACCACGCTGGTGGACGAACTGTTAAAGCAAAGCGGCGTATTCCGGGAAAACCAGGAGGTAGCGGAACGTGTCATGGACTCCAACGACATCGAACGGGAACGCGGGATTACCATTCTGTCCAAAAATACGGCGGTTACTTATAAAAATACAAAAATAAACATTATCGATACGCCCGGACATGCGGATTTCGGCGGTGAGGTGGAACGCGTCCTGAAAATGGTAAACGGAGTCATCCTCGTGGTGGATGCTTTTGAAGGTTCCATGCCGCAGACCAAATTTGTCCTGCGCAAAGCCCTGGAACTGCAGCTTCCGGTTATCGTATGCATCAACAAAATCGACCGCCCGGAGGCAAGACCGAAGGAAGTCATTGACGAGGTGCTGGAACTGTTCATCGATTTGGAAGCAAACGAGGAACAGTTGGACTGCCCCTTTCTTTTTGCTTCGGCAAAAACGGGCGTTGCTTCTTATGAAATGGACCGGCAGGGTTCGGACATGGAGCCTTTGTTTGAAACCATCTTAAACTACATCCCTGCTCCCTCCGGGGACCCCGACGCCGGTACGCAGGTTCTAATCAGTACCATCGACTATAACGAATATGTGGGCAGAATCGGCGTGGGAAAAGTGGACAACGGTTCCGTGAAGGTCAACCAGGAAGTAATGATTGTCAACCACCACGAACCAGATAAACTGAAAAAAGTAAAAATCAGCAAACTTTACGAATTTGACGGTCTGAACAAAGTGGAAGTAAAGGAAGCGGGCATCGGCTCCATCGTGGCGATTTCCGGCATTGCGGACATCCATATCGGCGATACGCTCTGCTCCCCCGAATCACCGGTTCCCATTCCGTTCCAAAAAATTTCGGAGCCTACGATTGCCATGCATTTTATCGTGAATGACTCTCCCCTTGCCGGACAGGAAGGCAAATACATCACCAGCCGCCACATCCGCGACCGCCTGTTCCGCGAGCTGAACACGGACGTCTCGCTGCGCGTGGAGGAAACGGAAACCACGGAAGCCTTTAAAGTGTCGGGACGGGGGGAACTGCACCTTTCCGTCTTAATCGAAAACATGCGCCGTGAAGGGTATGAATTTGCGGTAAGTAAAGCGGAAGTGCTGTACAAAACGGATGAAAACGGCAAGAAACTGGAGCCCATGGAGCTGACCTATATCGATGTGCCAGAAGAATTTTCCGGTACGGTCATCGAAAAACTGAGCCAGCGCAAAGGAGAACTGTTGAATATGGGCGCCGCTTCCGGCGGCTATACCCGTTTGGAATTTTCCATCCCCTCCCGGGGCCTGATCGGATACCGGGGCGAATTTCTGACGGATACCAAAGGAAACGGCATCATGAACAGCAGCTTTAACGGCTACGGTCCCTACAAAGGGGATATCCAGTACCGCAAGCAGGGTTCCCTGATCGCGTTTGAAGCAGGGGAAGCCATTACGTACGGACTGTACAACGCCCAGGAACGGGGAACACTTTTCATCGGTCCCGGCGCAAAAGTATACTCCGGCATGGTAGTCGGACAGAACGGGCGCGGGGAAGACATT
Source organism: uncultured Kineothrix sp. (assembly GCA_910587275.1). Taxonomy (GTDB): domain Bacteria; phylum Bacillota; class Clostridia; order Lachnospirales; family Lachnospiraceae; genus Kineothrix. Next base: position 566 of record CAJUMD010000190.1, on the reverse strand, counting down.
GAATTAAATGTCTGCAAGAAAAAACAGTTGACCAATACCCGTTCTTCCAGCGCCGACGAAGCGCTCCGGCTCACGCCGCCGAAAGTATTAAGCCTGGAACAGGCTTTGGAATTTATCGACACGGACGAACTATTGGAAGTCACCCCCACTTCCCTGCGCATCCGCAAGAAAATTTTAGACCCTACCATGCGTAAACGCGCATCCATGAAGCAGCAGGGATAGAACATGTCTGCCCGTTTAAGCCGTACGGAAATCAGTTATTCCGTACGGCTTTTGTATGTCCCGGTACTTTTTCCTATAATTTCTCAAATACCGGCATCGAATCAACCGGCGCGTCCGCAAGGACGGTACAGCCTCCCTCGTATTCCTTTCCGTCCCGCGTATCCTTCCACCTTCCGGCAGGCAGGTATACTTCCCGCTCAAACTCATTCAAATGGAACACCGGCGCCACCAGATATCTGTCCCCGAACATATACTGGTCCTGCAGCTCCCAGCACTTCGCATCTTCCGGAAAATCAACTACCCCGGTGCAAGCACTCAAGCACTGTGAGCGGCTCCTACGTCGC
>CAJUMD010000189.1 GCA_910587275.1 uncultured Kineothrix sp. | reverse complement strand
TATTATACCATATCCCGGGCCCTTTGTCAACCATATATTGATAAGTTATTATTTTATATTACGTATAAATCATGTTAAATCTGGTCCTGAGAATCAAGGATTTTTTCAAACTGTCTGCGTTTTATCAGGATTCGGTTGCCATTAAGGATTACCCAACTGGCCGTGGGTTTTTCAACGGCAAGACGCCTCAGCTTGTTTTCTCCGATACCGAAATACCGTGAGGCTTCTTTGACAGTAAGCGTATATTTTTCACTGATTGGGACAGCGGCAGAATATTTCATAGTGATTCGCCTCCTTGCGTGATACCTGGGCATTATCCGCAGCAATGCGCCAGATTGAATCGAAATCGTTTAAAAAGTGCCTGCATTGTAACAAGGTTTCCGTTCAGAAAGGATAATAAAAACCTCAAAATTTTCCAGACGGTTTGGAATGGCCACCGCCGCAGTGCCGCTGTAAAAGCAACACGGGCGGCAAAAAAAGATGCTTCCATTTACAGATATTCTGTGTTACAATAAACGCAGCTAATTACTGATCCAGAAACACTATGCGCTTTTTGCTTTGGCAGGCTGCAGCGTATTTTGCTTCTGGATTTTTTAATGTCCTGTCGCGGATTCTTACCATAATTCCCCACCTCCATATTTATTCTCCTGAAACCGGAACGCTGGCTGGTTCCTTGCCGGCCTGCCACGAATATCCGAGAATCATGCTTAGCGGATTCCTGCCCAGATTGTTCCTGGGGCGTTTCTTTTTTACTGTCACGCCATGACTTTCAAGCGCCTGGTTAAATGATGTCCGCTGCTCCGGGAATTGGCCATTTGCCCTGCACCAGCTGCTGTAGACCGTATAGGCTTCATCGGTAAGGATTTCGCCATAGGGATTTTCCTCTAAGCAGTCTTCGATGAACCTCCCTATCTTATCGGATGCTTTCGCATAATCCGAGGTTGCCTCCCTGACGGAATCAGGCTCGTCAAAGCCTTCCGCCTCCAAAAGCCTTAATCCTTCAATGCACCAGTTAAGAATGCCGGAAAGGCTCCCAGGCTGGCGCAGCTCTTCCTTAAGGTGCTGGTTCTGGCTCCCGCCAACGAAACGCTGGTTGAATGGCAGGACTTTTACCCTCCCTGAACTGAAAACGGTCAGGTCATTCGTCCTCGGGAGATGGTTCGTATTGATGAAAATCTTATATGCAGGCCTGTATTCAAAACTGTTCTCATGAAGGAAACGGACAGCGATTGTGTCATTGCCCGTAAGCGTTTTCACTAATGAGGCTGATAACACCATTGTCCCTGAAGGCTCTGAAAAATTTACAAGCCTTGCCCCTGCCAGCCTGGCTATATCTTCGGAAGGACCGCTGCCATTAGGGGATGATTTCTTGGCAAGCGTTTCAGGCATTGCGGTTTTTCCGTAATCGCCCAGCAGCGTATTGATTGTTTCCATGGTGGTGCCTTTCCCATTCCGGGAAGTCGGGCCATACAGGATAAAAAAGCACTCATACTTCGTATCAGCCGTCAGGCTGTAGCCGAAGGATTTTTGCATAAATTTTATGAGTTCAGTATCACCGGCCGTCACTTGGTCCATATGTTCCTCCCACCGGCTGCATTGGGACCTCGGATCATAATTCACGCCCGCCATCTTAGTCAATAAATCATCAGCATTATGGCAGTGCGCTTTCATGTTCCGTAAATCCAGGGTGCAGTTTTCGCAGTTCAGGGTGTAAGGGTCTTTATCGAATTCGTCCATCCTTATCGGATGCACGCTGGATGCGTCTTTAAGCAGCGTTTCCCGGGCTTTCCTGGACTGGAGCCCCCTTGTGTACTGGATATATGACATACGCAGGGATTCTTCTTCCTCATTTGCGGCCGGGAGCGAGTACGCATACAGCAGCAGCGCCCCGGCAAATTCCTTTGCCAGCTCCATTGCCCCTATGTCGTTTTCCTCCCATACTTTTCCGCTAAAAATGTACCACTTTTTCCGCTCCTTCACGTACCGGCACTCCTTTTTGTATGTATCCGCAAACAGCTGTGATATTCCTATATCATCCCGCTTCACACATGATTCAGGCCGGAGATTAGATAATGTGATGCCGCCATTTTCCGAATGCACAATGAGTTCATCTGCGCTTCTCCCAAATCTCTTTTTGGGGGAGTAGGTGGATTTTGTAAACTGGATTGCGCTCTGTATTTCAGCTTCGCCAATAGTTACGTTAGGGTTTCCAGTGCTGGGGGAATCCCAGGCCTGGGAAAACAGCTTGGAAGAACGGAAAATCCTGTCCATCTGTGCCGCATCCTTATTGCTCCAGAAAGCAAGATGGCATAAAAGGCCGCTTCTCGCTTTCGCCATATCCCCGCCATATGCAGAGGCGTCACCATCCATCAGCGCCTTGATTTTGTCACCGCTCTTGGATGACCCTGCCTTAAGCATGAGTTCAAAATCATCCATGCACGGCTTCCCCTGTCCGAAAGGGGCTTGGGGCGGCGCAGTTCCCACAGCGGCAGTCTGGATCGCAACTGGCGTTGCGCCCTTGGTGTAACGCGGCACTTTGTAGTAGACGGAAAAAGCATTTTAATTTCGACAGTAT
>CAJUMD010000188.1 GCA_910587275.1 uncultured Kineothrix sp. | reverse complement strand
AATGTTTTACGCATTTTGTCATAATTGGAGTATTGTACTTTGTGAAACGAAATCCGAACTTTTTCCGGCAAGAATCCACAATTATCAAGCTGTTTTCAGAAAAGTTTGGATTTTATATAAATTTGGATTTGTGGAAAAATCTAAACTTTTGGATTTTTCCACAATGCGCCCTTGTTTTTCAGTCCTTATGCGGTTCGTTCCGCTTCCTGTTTTTTCCTGTGGTATGCTTCCCGCCTTGCGGCAAGGTAATTCTCATAGCGTTCCACCGCTTCCGGGTTTCCGGTGGTGGCTTCCTCATCAGATAGTTTGCGGCAGTCAGGGAATGACTGCTGTTTTTTTTACCCGGAACATGGACAGGACAGTGAAAAATCCGGTCAGTTCATTTTGGGAAAAAAGAAAACCATCAATTTATCAGGCCGCATAGCGGAAGAAAGAGAGGTAGTTATATGGCATTTTTTACTTCAGCAATCACAATTTTGCAGACACTGGTAGTTACTCTTGGGGCTGGTTTTGCGGTATGGGGCGTCATTAACCTGCTTGAAGGTTACGGGAATGGTAACCCAGGGGCAAAGATACCATGTATGAAATCCCCTTTATAAAGTTTGCAAATGATGCTGAAAAAATGCGATGTATTCCCAAACCAAAAATACAGAAAAATTTTATGGTAAACTGTCTTCAATCAGATGACTGGCAGGTACGATATAGTCAGGAGTCTGCCGCATGGAGCGGGTATTTTGCATTCAGGGAATACCGGATGGGGAAATACTGTACGGCAGTGTACCTTTGGAAGAGATAAGGAGCAGGGAAAGATGGAAAAAAAGATTTACAGGGAGAAGAGTATGAAACGGATTTCTTCCCCGGAGCAGTTGGATGATTATATAAAGGGGACTGGAGGGAGGAGGTTTCGATGAAGCAGGAAGGGCCGGAAGCTCTCTTTGATTTCCAGCCCTTTTGGAAAAATGTCCGTTTGGAGGCACTGGCGGAAGAATCCATGAAACGGTATTGTTTGGAATTATCGGATGAGGAGCTGGCTTATGTCAGTGCAGGCAGATCCTCATGAAGCTGAGGATTTGCAGTCCTGCGTTTTTGTGAAAGTGTTTCAGGGAGGGGATCTGGCGGAAGGCCTGGTTTTGGAGGAAGAACTGGAACGGCTCTCCCATGCCCTGGAAAAGCTGCATGAGAGGGAGAGGGATTTGATCTTTCTGCACTATTATAAGGAATATACGCTGAAGCAGATTGCGGAGATGATGGGAATGTCCTATGGCAATGCCAAGGTAGTCCACAAAAAGGCGCTTAAAGCGCTGGAAAGGGAAATGCAGGATTAAGGAGGGCTGGGGTTGGACGCACAAAATGTGTTTGTAGAAAATGAGACGGAGGCAAACTGGTATGCCGCCAAATGCCTGGTGATGTGCAGCTTTGTCTGCGGGGCGGCATGGGGTTTGACTTTGTTGCGTATTTTTACCATGCCGGTGGAAATTATGAACGCCGCCATGCCGGTAATTATCCTCTGTTTCTGGACGCCGTCCATGATGTGCAGAATCACAGGGGGCAAACAGGGATGGGTGAAATATGTCGTACTGTTCTGCTCTATTACAGGGGTATTTATTCTGTCAAGCGCCATGCCCAAGCATGGGGTGCTTGTGTGGACATTGCCTCTCATGTTAAGTTGTCATTATTATTCCAAAGGACTTACCAGAATGACTCTTATTACATCCCAGATATTATTTTCGGGTTCCATTTACATAGGGATGTATTTTGGGGAATGGGATCAGATTCTGTTAGACGCGGCATACTATTCGGGACCCAGGGTGGTAACACGGCAGAATCTTTATGATGCAACGGTTTTCTTTGTGCTGACCCGTGCGGCCGCGTTATGGGGGCTGTCTTCCATATGCACCACAATGGCAGGAAGGACCAGGAGACTTTTGGAGCGGCAGGCAGAGGACAGTGAAAAATGCCAGCGCATAGAAACGGAACTGGATGTTGCCCACCGGATTCAGGCGGACATGCTTCCCTGCATTTTTCCGGCATTTCCGGAGAGACCGGAATTTGACATTTATGCCGCAATGGCACCGGCAAGAGAAGTGGGCGGGGATTTTTATGATTTTTTTATGGTGGATGAACGGCATCTTGCCATTGTGATAGCGGATGTGTCGGGGAAAGGTGTGCCGGCCGCCTTATTTATGGTAATCGGCAAGACGCTGATGAAAGACCACACGAAGCCGGGTATCAGCCTCGGGGATGTGTTTTCCCGGGTAAATGATATTTTGTGCGATTCCAACAATGAGGGATTGTTTATTACTGCTTTTGAGGGTGTTCTTGACCTTGTTTCGGGGGAGTTCTGCTTTGTAAACGCGGGACATGAAATTCCCTTTATTTCCAAGGCGGGGGAACCTTTTAAGCCTCATAAGATACGGCCGGGATCTGTCCCTTTGGTGCAAATCCTTTGATGTGATATGCCTGGTTATTGATTCCGGTTTCATCTCCCCAAAAGATTACTGCATCCTCTTTTTTGGCCTGTTTTACAATAAGACGGGTTTGTTTCATGCATAAATGCATTCAGCTTTACGTTATCCTGGAAGTATGCATTTTTGGTGGGACGCTGGCATGTCATTTCCCATCGTTTCAGTTAGTCGGAACGGACGCAGAACGGGAATTGTTTTTCGTGATTGGCTATGGTATAATTCTTTCACCATAGATTGGTAAATTAAGACTTGAAAGGATAATGGCA
>CAJUMD010000187.1 GCA_910587275.1 uncultured Kineothrix sp. | reverse complement strand
ACACTTAAAGTGTCTCATGCGGCATTTCTTTTAAAAAGTTGTAAAGTGGTGTAAAGGAGATTACAAGTATGAGAAAAACAAAAACGGATGAAATGAGCAACAAAGTGACAGTCAATGCAGAAACCCTTGCGAAGATACTGGACTGCGGCAGACCGACCGCAATGAGACTTGGGGCGGAAGCCGGTGCAAGAGTGCAGATAGGAAAAAGGGTGCTGTACAAAGTCGACAGGATAAACCGGTACCTTGACCAGCTTGCCGGTGATGCTCCTGACGCGAAGGAAACCGGGGACTGAAAAGACATCCATGGAAGGAAGAAGGTGGTCAGATGGCTAACAGACGTATGTTCAGTTTGGATATTGTCGATACGGATAAATTTTTGGACATGCCGGTATCGGCACAATGCCTGTATTTTCATTTGGGGATGCGCGCGGACGATGACGGATTTGTGTCTTCCCCAAAGCAAATCATGCGTGCAACATCCTGTACACGGGGTGACATCAAAATACTTGCCGAAAACGGTTATATCATTCCCTTTGAAAGCGGTATCGTGGTAATACGCCACTGGAAGCAGAACAATTATATCAGGGCAGACCGGTACAAGGAAACCATCCATACGGAGGAAAAAAGGCAGATTGTACAGAATGGTGAAATCTACGAATGGGATACCGCTGGTATACCATGTGACAACCAGCCGGTAGACAAACGGTATACACAGGTTAGGATAGGTAAGGATAGTATAGTTAAGGATAGTATAAATAATACTATTTGCACGGAGCCGGAGGAAAAAAAGCCGGAATTAAGCGGCATCCTGCTGCTACTGAATGACAAATCGTTCTATGATGTGCCGCTGGACAAGATTGCCATGTGGCAGGAAACATTTCCGGCGGTGGATGTGAAATTTGAACTTGGGAAAATGAAGGCATGGATTGTCAGCAATCCAAAGAAACGCAAAACACGCAGGGGTATTACAAGGTTCATCAACGGATGGCTGGCAGATGCACAGGACCGCGGCGGCAGCAGGACATGGAAAGGAGGGGACGGAACCGGTGGAAACAATACATACGATACGGATGCCGAGTGGCAGAACATCGAAAGGATTGTTGCGGCGGCAGGAGAGAATACAGAGTAACGGCATGGAATACGATTTGGAAAATTATGACATTGAGGGTTATCCGGGCAGTGTCGACATTGTCGATACACCCAAAACCCTCAACGGGGGATTCAGGCAGTGCCGTTCCATGATGCCCTTTGATAACCTTGACAGGAAACTAAAGGATTTCCGTTGGGACGTGTACGGCGGGACCCCTGAATCCAGGACGGCGGAAAAAATGGCAAATGCCTTCGTATCCGGCTATGGAAGGTTCCGGAAGGAGGGGAAAGGCTATTTCATATATTCCGGCACGAAAGGCTGCGGCAAGACACTCCTGTCCTGCTGCCTTGCGAATGAAATCATGGAAACGCAAGACGTCAGCGTAAAGTTCATTTCCGTACTGGACTATTTGGAGCTTACCAAAAAGGACTATAAGACCATGGAGGAAAAGGCGGACGTGGAACGCATACGGCAGGCCGGTATCCTGATACTGGATGATATCGGGGTGGAATTAAAAAGGGAATGGGTCAACACGGCGCTTTACAGCCTGATAAACCACCGCCATTCCAACAGGATGGTAACGCTTATTACAAGCAACTCCCCGCTGGAGCGGCTTGGGATTGACGACAGGGTGAAGGACCGCATAAACGCCATGTGCATCATGCTCCATCTGCCGGAGGTACCCATAAGGAGCATAAAGGCAAGGCAGGAAAATGAAAAGTTCCTCCAGTCGGTCATCCGGAACGGGGAATGTCCCCCCGGTGGCAGCAGGCCGGGGACATCCTGAATCTTCCGTCCGGGGAAGGTTAATGTGTGCACACCCTCCACACCGGCACTGCTTCCGGCAAAGCGCGTACTTACGGGGAAAAAACGGAAGCGGATAATAATTTTGTGTGCAGAAGGATGTTAAGAAATGTTAAGGTTTTTCACGTTTTCCCCTTTGCGGGAACCGGGGCGGCATACGGGTGCCTTCCGGACAGCATTCCCGTCAGGGATACCGTCCTGCAGGTAGGTTCTTCCACGGACATGCATCCGGTTGCGGCGCGGATGACCCCCGGTCTTTTACAGTTACGGGATATTTTTTTTGGTTACTTCGTTTCGCATCCAAGGTTTATGCCCGTGCCGGGAAGCCGCATAAACAGCGGGGCGGGGACTGCCGGTATGGACGCATGTGGCGAAGTTATCCGCCGGAATCCGCCGCAGTTTTAGGGTATTAAATCCGTCAGGCGGCAGCAGGGCACCCAAAGACACGGAAAGCGGATAACGGCCCGTTACCGGGTTTACCGCCCCGCGTTTGCCGTGCGCCCGTGACAGGGCTGGCCAACCACGGACATCCGCCTTTCGTTAAGGGCGTTTTCCATGCGTTTGGGAACAAGGCACGCTGCGGATTTCCCCGCCCGACTTTTGTCACGGTCCTGACGGTTCCTCTCCCATCCTGCTGCCACCCGTAAAAACCCGCAGACGCACCAAACCATTCCGTTATGGGAAATACCGCCGCAGGACGGACAGGAAGGAGCCAAAACGCATTAAGGGTATAGTGGGTAAGGGTAAGGGGTAAAAATTGAAATTTGGGGCAGATAACGCGCCATGGAACAGACCGGCGGCAGCAGGGCAAATAAAAACCCCGCCACCGGACATCAGAAAAACGGCAATGCCTGTTGAAAGGGGGACGGGGGTAT
>CAJUMD010000186.1 GCA_910587275.1 uncultured Kineothrix sp. | reverse complement strand
GATGCTATCGATGATTATATTATTCCGGCCAGGCGGAAGATACCGTGGGGCTACTCCATACCCTATGCCTTGTCCGCACAGAACCGGCTGCACCGTACTTATGCCGAATATCTGATGAATAAATGGAAGCTGAAAACGAGCGATATCCAGAACATACTGCGGCAGGTGGATAAGGCTGAGGCGGAAACATTCCATGAAAGTTATATTGAAGGGCTGTACAGGAAATATATGGATGTGGAAGTTGCGGACGGGAAAGAACTGGAGGAATTGAAAAAGCGGTGGGAGAAGAAAACGGTATTGATCGTTGCCCCGGGGGCGTCCGTTTTACAGAAAAAAGAGGAATTGCAAGAGCTGGCGGCCGGCGGAGAACGGGTCGTTGTGTCGGTGAATTTTATACCTGATTTTCTGTGCGCGGATTTTGTGTTCTTTACAAATGTGAAGAGGTATGAAACGGAAGTGATGAAGCGGAAGAGGGAAGAAATCATAGTGACTTCCAATCTGCAAAAAAGCGCAAGCAAAAACAGCCGTATGGTAAGATACGGGCGTTTGGCATATCATGGCGGGGAATTTAATGACGACAGTGTGTTGATGCTGTTGCATTTATTGAAGGATATCGGGATCGGAACGGTGGAAACGGCGGGGTTTGACGGATTTATGGACGGAAGAAAAAACTTTTACCGCGCCGGCCTGGACCGGGAACTGAACGGCGAGTATAAGAACCTGGGAGTAAAAAACATTCTTGCAGGATATTACAAAGAAATGAAAATCCGTTTTCTGACGCCGTCCTGTTATGAGGAAGGAGCGGGGACGGAATGAAAAAAAAGATTAAGCTGCTTGTTCTGGACGTGGATGGAACGCTGACCGATGGGAAAATCTATATCGGACCGGAAGGGGAGGCGGTAAAAGCTTTTGACGTAAAAGACGGGTATGCTCTGGCAGTTCTTCTGCCAAAGATGGGGATAGAGCCGTTAGTGATAACCGGAAGAAAATCGGAAATCGTAGGAAAAAGATGTCTGGAATTGGGCATTTGCCGGGTTTTCCAAGGTGTTGCGGATAAAAAGAAAGTATTGGACGATATTTTGCTGGAACTGGGCGTGGGATATGAAAATGTGGCATGCATGGGAGATGATATACCGGATCTTGAACTGATGAAAGAGGCGGCGGTGTGCGGATGTCCGGGCGATGCGGTGGACGCGGTGAAGAAGGAGTGCCAGTTTATTTCGGGAAAAAAAGGAGGCTGCGGAGCCGTCCGTGAGTTTGTGGAGTGGATAAGGGAGAGAGAGCGATGAAATGGGACAAGGCATATCATCTTGTCCATAAACTGGCAGTATATCTTTTTTGCATTTACAGGATATGGATAAGGAAAACAGGGGGATGGAAAAAGAAAAAATTTTCCAGGGAAGTGTTGGTCATTAATGTACATCATTTAGGGGACAGCGCACTTTTCTTAGACTGTTTGAGGGCATTGTGCAAATATTATGCGGAAGAGAGGGGATATCGCGTACGTGTGGCAGGGAACAGGGAAAATCTAGCTTACTATAAAGCATTTGGAAACTGCCGCGTGGAGGAATATATTGCTTTGGATGAACGGTATGGGATCAAGGAGTACCGTTTCGGGATCGGCGGGTTCCGGCAGGCCTATCAGTATCTGAATACTTTGAAAGCGGAGGTGGTAGCGGTACCTTTTTATAATATTTATGGAATACTATTGTCTGCATGCGTAGAAAGTAAAAACCAGTATATTGTACAGGATCCGGAGGACAGGCTTTCGGGCAGCAGAATATATCGTTACATATGCGGAAGGGCGGGAAATCATGTGGTAATGCGCGGAAAGTGGAATGAGATGTGGTTGACCAGTTATCGGAATTTGCTGCGGGAAATGGGAATAAGGGATTACCGTTCAAAAATCGGAAGAATAGAGGCGGGGGCAATAGGGGATCCGGGAGTCAGGGATGCGTGCAGGGAGCTGGGTGAATTCTGCGTGATTGTGCCGGGAGCCAAGGAAGATGCCAGAAGGTGGGAGGTCTATAAGTTTGCGGAAGTGATTCGAATGATCAATAAAGAGATGGGATTGGGGGTAGTATTAGCGGGTGCAAAAGGGGAGGCCGGGATCGGAGAAGAGTTGGAGAGGGCTTGCAAAGGGGAGGGAAGGCTGGTAAATCTGACGGGGAAAACAGGATTCAATGATCTGGCAGCGGTCATTGCCGGAAGCCGGTTTGTATTCGGAAACGATACGGGTACGATCCATATCGCTGCCGCCCTGGGAATTCCGTCTTTGTATGTAATGAGCCATAAGGATGTCGGGAAATGCCAGCCATACGAACTGGACGAAACGGTCTGTTCGGATCGCATACCGGAAGGGATATGGAGCAGGGAAAAACCATTATGCGCAGGGTGCAGGATTAATTCTGAAGCGGGCGGAAGGAATAACATCAAATGGCCGGATGAACGCTGCAGACGCAGCGTATGCGCGGGAGGGCCTTTTTACTGCCTGAGTGCGATAGAGGCGGAACAGGTGAAGCGGAAGCTGCGCCGGAAGTGGGAAGAGTGGCAGAAAGAGAGGAAGGAATGAAAGAGACGTTGACCAGCAGCAACACCAGACAGAAAGCAGCTTTTGTCTTTATGTTCCTGTGGGCTTTTGCTTATTTCCGGCCGGCATACTGGAGCGGGGTACAGGCAGTCAAGTATGCCTGTTACGGAATAAAGCTGGCAGGAATATGGTGGATAGTGTGGAAAGAAGTTCTAAAGTTCATGCCAGAGGGCGTTTCGCGAAGAACTTCAGACTTGCTTTGCAAGTCTTTCCACACCGAAGAACGCCTGAAATGCGGCGTTCTT
>CAJUMD010000185.1 GCA_910587275.1 uncultured Kineothrix sp. | reverse complement strand
GAACTGACCGGGGCGCAGAAGAAGGTTTGGGGGGAAATCAGGGCGGATTTGCAGGGGGAAAAGGTGATGAACCGGCTGGTACAGGGGGATGTGGGGTCCGGCAAGACAATCCTTGCCTTCCTTTCCCTGCTGCTTTGCGTATCCAACGGTTATCAGGGGGCGCTGATGGCGCCCACCGAAGTGCTTGCCGCCCAGCATTATGAGTCCATGGCGGCGATGACGGAGACTTACGGACTGCCTTTTCGTCCGGCGCTGTTGACCGGCTCCATGACGGCGAAGGAAAAGCGGCGGATTTACGAGGGCATTCTGTGCGGAACGGTAAATGTCGTCATCGGTACCCATGCCTTGATCCAGGAGCGGGTGGAATACCGGAACCTTGCGCTGGTCATTACGGACGAACAACACCGTTTCGGTGTGAGGCAGAGGGAGCGGCTTGCCGGAAAAGGGGAAGACGTCCATGTGATGGTGATGAGCGCCACGCCCATTCCAAGGACTCTGGCAATTATCCTTTACGGGGATTTGGATCTTTCGGTGGTGGATGAGCTTCCGGCGGACCGGCTTCCCATCAAAAACTGTGTGGTGGGGACGGAATACCGGGAAAAGGCGTACCGGTTTATAACGAAGGAAGTGGAAGCGGGACGCCAGGTGTATGTGATCTGTCCGATGGTGGAGGAAGGGGAACTGGAGGGCGTGGAAAATGTCACCTCCTATACGGAGAAGCTGCGGAGCGTTCTGCCGCCGGAAATACGTCTTGCGTGCCTGCACGGGCAGATGCGTCCGGCGGACAAAAACAGGGTGATGGAAGAATACGCCGCCCATGCCATCGATGTACTGGTATCCACTACCGTAATCGAAGTAGGCATCAATGTGCCGAATGCGACGGTAATGATGATAGAAAATGCGGAACGTTTCGGGCTTGCGCAGCTCCACCAGTTACGCGGCAGGGTTGGCAGGGGGGAACACCAGTCTTACTGCATTTTTATCAATGGTTCCGGTAAACCGCAGGCATTTGACCGGTTGGATATTTTAAATCATTCCAACGACGGATTTTACATCGCGGAGGAGGATTTGAAACTGCGCGGACCGGGGGATTTGTTCGGCATCCGACAAAGCGGACTGATGGATTTCAAAATCGGGGATGTCTATCAGGATGCAGGGTTGTTAAGAGAAGCGCAACGCTGCGTGACGCGGCTATTGGAAGAAGATGCGGATTTGGAAAAACCGGAGCATAAGGAACTTTCGGTATATGTGGGACAGGCATTGGGAGAGACGGATTTTAGGACAATTTAGTGCAGGAGTCTTTGCAAGGGTTACAGGGGACATTCCAGTTGGCAGTCATAAGGCTCCGTATCCACATGGGCCTGACAGTAAACCTTTGCTTCCACGCATCCCATAGCATGGTAGAACGCCTGGCTTTCCACGGCGGAATGGGCGGAAATATACAGTTTTCCGGCGCCCATATTTTTTGCCCATTCTTTGGCGGAAAGGAAAAGGGCTTTTCCAATGCCCATGCCGCGCATATCTTCGGATACATGGATGCTGGTTAAGTCAAGGTATTTCTGTTCCCCGCCGAACAGGGAGGATTCTACGGAAACAAAACCTTTCAGGCAGTGGTCCGAAAAAGCGGCGGACACGAATCCGCCGGTGGCAGCGGTATGTTTCAGGCATTGGACTAAAATCCGGTAATCTTCTTCCGACCAGTCGTCGGTAAAAGGAGCGTTTTTTATGCACCATGCCCCATTTTCCCTCCGCCAGCAGTCGGTAACGGTTTGGTGGCGGATGAAATCCTTGAATAAGGCACGGTTTATTTCCTGTTCCTGTAAACGGCGGTATTGAATCATGGCGGTACTCCTTGTGCGTATTGTCGTATTTCAAAAACGGTTTTTCAAATTTTTTTTATTTTTCTATTTTAATACAGTTTAACATAGTTTTTGGCAAATGTCATATGGTTTCGGGCAGGCAGCAAGTGATAGATGCCGGAAACGGTAATGCTGATTTTATGCTAAGCAATGTGTTCCGGTTTTTCAAGGAAATCCAGCAGCCTAAAATTGATTTGTATGCTCTGGAATCGTATGCTCTGGAATTGAAAGAATTGACTTTTTTAAGTGGAATGTTATAATAGTTCCATGGCAGTGTCTGTATGGTGGGATGATTTTGTGCAGGCATTGGCAGAGATGGTTTTGGAAAAAGGAAAATCGGAATAATCAGGGAAAGGGAGAGAAATCCGCCAAAAGTATATTTTCCATACACTCTGTGGCGGGTACAGGAGGTTAAAGTGGCAAAAATTGCAATTGTTACGGACAGCAACAGCGGAATTACGCAGCAGCAGGCAAAGGAAATGGGGATTCATGTGCTTCCCATGCCCTTTATGATTAATGAGGAGACTTATTTCGAGGATATCAGCCTGACCCAAAAGGAGTTTTATGTCAGGCTGGCGAACGGGGATGATGTGGTAACGAGCCAGCCTTCTCCGGAATCGGTGATGGATTTGTGGGACAGCCTGTTGGAGCGGTATGACGAAATTGTCCATATTCCCATGAGCAGCGGTCTGTCCGGTTCCTGCCAGAGCGCCATGATGCTGGCGCAGGATTATGACGGCAGGGTGCAGGTAGTCAATAACCAAAGAATTTCCGTTACCCAAAGGCAGTCGGCGCTGGATGCGCTGGAACTGGCAGGGAAGGGAATGGATGCCGTACAAATTAAGGATTTTTTGGAAGGGGATAAATTCAATTCCAGTATTTACATTATGCTGGACACGTTGTATTACCTGAAAAAAGGCGGACGGATTACCCCGGCAGCCGCAGCGCTTGGAACGTTGTTAAAGTTAAAGCCGGTATTGCAGATACAGGGGGATAAGCTGGATAGATCGGAAGAGCGTCGTGTAGGGAAAGAGTGTAGATCT
>CAJUMD010000184.1 GCA_910587275.1 uncultured Kineothrix sp. | reverse complement strand
CTTACGAAGACTATGCCTGGGAGAAACAGCTTAGCTCAAAAGTTGTAAAGTGGTGGATATAAATAAAACAGACGATTTTTAAAAAGTATGGGAAGAAATTTTTGCTTTTTATACAGTATTGAGGTGGCGGGCATTATGTTCGTCACCTTTGTTATGGTGGGAAAATGCCCATCCATATTTAGACAAATTACCACCGTTTCCGGCTTCCTAAAGGCGAATCCTTGCAGATGCCGGATTTTTTCATAATGTTTTTCAAGTCCATGCGTTCTTTTTCGGTCAGTTTTCATGCCCTCGGGAACCGGACATGCATGGAGTATGACGGGACGGGAAGGAGGAAAAAACATACCGGTATGATGCCGCTGGGAAGCTGGGTACGGCGGAAGACGCGGTTGTGGACAGGTGCGCCTGCGTTTATAATGGAATCGGGGAGCGTGTTGCGGCAGACATGCACATGGCCGGGAAGGATGTACGGACGGAATACCATACCGACATAATGGGGGACTGCCACAACCTCCTCATGCATGAACAGGGGGAAGCCTGCCTGACGGGAAATGATGCTGTAGGTGGGGAAATGGATGATTTCCTTATAGGACCTGTGGTTGCGGATATGGCAGCTAAATGGCAGATAATATTTGGCTGCCGTATGGTTACTCAGTAAAGGAGGATATATTTATGTTAATAAAAAAAATACTGTTAGATACATATGGGGCAAAAATTGCCCCATATGGGTTTGAGTACCAAGGCTTCCAGCATAACCGTTGGACATTCAGCCGGGAAATAGATGGGCAGACCCAAAGGGTAGTGATACAAAGGGATATACATGGGGACAAGTCTTTCCGACTGGAACTCCCGCGGGGGCTGGTGAAAACCTACCGTCTGATGGACCTGGAGTATCATTCATACAAAGATGATGATGAATTGGAAGATATATTAAACCTGTTGGGGGATCATTTTGTCCGCAGGGTTATTCCGGAGCTGTCAAAACCGGAGGAGAAGCGGCCAGAGTATACCATTACACGGAAAATGTATAACAGACTGGAAAGGGAGAAAGATGGACTGGCAGGGCAGTTTATGGACTGTTATGGGTTGGACTGGGAAAACGGTACGGATGGGGTGATGGGAAAATTGCTGCTGGAAGTGGAAAACATCAAGGGGAAACCGTTTGGTGAGGTAAGTGGGAAAGTCGTGGAACTGGCGGCGGTAAGCGGAGAAGTACTCATACGTGAAACCGGGGGGGAGTGGATGAAGGAAGTGGATGGGAAAGTGGTGAAGGAAACCGTCGGAAAAAAAATGGAAGATTTGGGTTTTGTGTACATGGGTGGGAAATTTTCCAGGTACAGGTTAGAAAGGGAAAGGGAAGGGAAACGCATGATTATTATCATTGAGCGGGATGAAGCCGGAAGACGGGCGTTTTCCGCAACTCTTTACTGGATGGAGGGAAACCGTATGGGACGGTATCTGTACAGGGGGTTCCGCTTTTACCGGGATGCGGGGGACATGCGTGTGCAGTTGGGGTGTGCCGGGGCGGAAATACGGGAGGCGCTGCAGCATGGGAAACCCTTAAAGGACACATGGAAAATCCCAAGTTTTCGGTACCACCTGACAAGGGAAGACAAGAAGTGGCTGCGTGAGGAGAGGGAGGAAATAACGGAAAAGTTCCGGAAGGAATACGGGCTGAAAGAAACATCAGCGGAAGAAGAAATCTTGTCCTGCCTGGCAAAGAGGCTGGATGTGTTAAAAACAGTGGATTATGGGGAGTGCCGGGAGGAACTGCTGGCAATGGCGGCGGTTCTTGGCGACCTGGTCATAAGAGAGATGGGGGGGCATTGGCACAGGTATGAGGACTGGCGGATGTATCAGATGGAATTCGGGCTGGTTGGTGTGCCTGTTGTCGGAATCACCTTACCAAAGGAAATATGTCGGTGCAGCTTAATGATTCAAGCGGGGAACAGCCGGGATACCTTCCATTGCGGAAGCAGGATATATTACAGTGACAGATGCTCCATTACGTGGCAGGGTTTACGAGTATGACGCGTTAAACCGGCTGTCCGCGCAGACGGATAAGGACGGGAACCGGACCGAGTACGGGTATGATGCGGACGGCAAGCGGCACCTGTTATGCGCAGGCAAGGGAATACCTGCCGGAACACGGGCGGTTTTGCGGTCCGGATATCCGGAAGGGACACGCCGGGGTGCCGGTCACCCTGAACGGGTACATATACTGCCGGAATTCCGCGTTAAATTTCCTGGACGTGCTCGGCACGGAGGAGGAAAGCACGATAGAGGTTTATGAGTTAAAAAGGGATTCTGTTTACGGGCATGCAACCGGTTTTAAGCAGTTGTCGGGCTACATATGGGGAATCAAATATTTTATGGGAACCCCGTACTGGGGGAATCCGCAGTATGAGTTTTGGGTGAACAAAGAAAAGGTGGAGAAAGTTTCAGTGGGAAAATCCATAAACGGTGACATGGAGGCCAAATTACCAAGCCTGAATTATAAGTATTCAGATGGAACTCCCAAGATGATTGAATACCATATGTATCCCGATACTCCAGGGGGAATATATTGGAAATACATCGAAGAAAAAAAAGATCCCGGTAATTTGCCGGTGCTGAAAGTAAGAATAGAAAAAATGAAGGAAAGGGATCCTTCAGAGATTCCCGTTATTTATAAAGAGGAAAAGGACATAGCAGCCGCAGTACTGGAAACCATAAAGTCGGGGGTAATGGTATCTATCTTGTCGGCAGATGATGCCTTTGGAATGGTTGGGGATGATGTCCTGATTGGTTCCGAACTTGGAAAATTAGGAAGGGCAGTGAAGATAATATTTGACTGTGTTACCACTATGTAATGAAGGAGCTTCCTGTATAATTCAAATATAGGGAATTCCAAGGAAGGTGGTTGAT
>CAJUMD010000183.1 GCA_910587275.1 uncultured Kineothrix sp. | reverse complement strand
TTTCTGAAAATCAACCCTTTCCTGCTTATTCTCTATTGAGTTTCCGAGCGTGCTCGTAAAGAGACGGTATACCCCTGCGTATCCACGGCAACCGTCCAATACGTTTCACCCTGCCGTTTTCCCGACCATCGTTCCGCTATGAGCTCTGAGTCATTCCCCTGTTTAAGCAGGTCCGCAAACCGGGCATAAGGTATTTCAAACCTTGGGGTATCCCAACTTCCGGGACCTATGGTATATTCACCATAACAAAGAACAATTCCGTCCGGCGTCAGGTAAAAACCGTCCGGTTCCCATTGTTTTTCCAATACATTTCTTTCCATGCTCCCCCAAGAATAGTATCCGTTTTTTTCCATGTATTTATAAACGGCGCCAAACAGCCTTTTTTTATAAACATTCGGTTCCACTGAGAAAAGGTCGTCCATGGAAAGCTGCTCTCCCGTATAACGGTCAAAGGTCATGGGATGCGCATCTTCCCAAGAACCTCCCGCAGCCCCTCTTTCACAGAAAAACATGGATACGTAACGCTCCCCCACATACAAAAGGCGGTATTCAAAAGAGCATTCCCAAAAGCCATGCCATCCCGTATTTTCTTCTGCTTCCAACCGTTCAAAGAAGGAATCCTTTTCCGCCATGCATTCCTCAAATAGCCGTTCCAGCTTCCGGTTGATGGCGGCGCTGCCCTCTATGTTATCCGCAAATTTTGGAAGCAAAACGGAAAACGTTCCGCATTCTTTTCCGTCCTGTTCCGATACATAAACCGCTTCCCCGTACAATTCCCCGTCCAAAAATTCCGCGGCGCCTTCCGATGATTTTCCCGGACAGTAAAACATGCACTCCGTTTCGATAGAAGAATCCGACACAAATTCCCCGGACGCGATGGCTTCCACATCCTCAAAGACGGAAAAATGGTTCCCGTCCTGTTCTTTTCCATGGTAAAAAAACCATAATACCCCTTTTTCCGGCGAATCATACAAACGGGTAAATAACTGTCCGTTCACGAGAAACAGCCCCCTGTCTTCATGCAGCCATGGGACGTCAGGCTTTTCCCTGTATAAATCGGTCTCTGTTTCTTCCGGCTGGCAGACACGAAACAGCAGTTCCCCTGTTTCCAGCCGGTATCCTTTGATTTCCCTGTCCAAAACCAGGAATGCCACCCCATTGGAAAACGTAAATCCTTTTGCGTTTGGACAGGAAAGAACGGGGGTCGCTTTGACCCCGGCTTCTTCAGTCTTTTCCAATTCCATACGCATAAGACTGTTATCCTCCCCTTGTCCTAACAGGTACAGATTTCCCCGGTAGACCATCAGATGGGCTGCCGGATTATCCAATATGCCCACTTTTTCCTTATGATTCCCGTCCAAACCGCACCGGAATATTTCAAGGTCCGACAGGTAATACAGAAATTCCCCGTCCGTGGTAAATGCGGTACATGTTTCCGCAGCCAGCATCTTAGAGTCCGTTCCGCTCAGACTCATGGAATAAAGATAACTCCCGGTTCCTTCTTCTTCCTGCAGTCCGAACCTGTCGCATCTTGGATGATAGGCGGAACGGAAATATACATCATCCCCCATGATAACCATATTCCAAACCGGAAAGTCACTGACCTTCTCCCATCCGCCGCCATGCGTATCTCCCCTGTAAAGCCGGCGTCCATCACTGACATTCGTAAAAAAGACATTTCCGTCCCGTACATAAATCTCCCCCGGTATCTGGTCCGCCAGCACTTCCACCTCCTTCCCGGCCCCCTCGCTGCGGCACAGGGAATAATCGGACTGGCTGCGGAAATAGTAATACCCGTCATCATATGCCATACGGTTTCCCTGCCATCCGTTTTGAAGGCATTTATAAAACCATTCCCCTTCCGGTCCGTCGGAATCCTCTGCCCAATACCTTTCCACGCCTTCCAAAATGCCTCCCCTTTCTTTCCAATCTGCGGCATCCTCAGATTTGCTTTTCATGCTCCAAATCCCGGATTCATCCCCTGTGCCTGCCGCATTTCCAATGTTAATGGCATCCGCCCGATTCCCGTTCGCAGCCCCGCAACCGGAAAGCCAAAGCCCCAGACATACTGCCGTAAGGCACCACAAAACGTATTCCCCTGGATTTTTCCCGTTTACCGATTTTTTACCAATTATTTTCCCGCTAATTACTTTTCTGCTTTCTGCCTTTTTTTTCATTTTTATACCCCATGTCCGCTTCCGCGGACTCAAAATCAATAGTTGAAAGCGCTTTTCTTTCAACCTTATAGAGGAAATATACCGCAGAAACGGCGCATGGTCGCATCAGGCAGGGAAGGATGCCGTCCTTATCTGATGAACAAACTTCCCACCTGGAACACTACCGTGGATACCGTCCATGCGAATACGAGCTGGAATGCCATCATACCGGCCGTAAATTTCCACGAACCGCTCTCTTTTTTGATCGTCGCCACCGTGGCGATGCATGGCACGTAAAGCAGGCAGAACAGCATGAGCGACAAGGCGTTGAGCGGTCCGAAGCCGGGATTCATGCTTTGGATGTTTTCCACGATTGCCTGCATACCCGCCTGGGAATTGGCATTTGCCACGCCGAACAGAACCGCAAAGCTGGAAACCACCACTTCCTTGGCGGAAATGCCGGAAATTAACGCCACCACAATCTGCCACATGCCAAGCCCCGCCGGTACGAGCACCGGCACGAGGAAACGTCCGACGGCTGCGCCGAAACTGTCGGCAGGGTCTTCCACCATGCCGCCCGTACCGAAATTCAGGATGAACCATATGATAATCGAAGCGATGAAAATGGTGGTTCCGGCTTTGGACAGATAGTCCTTTAATTTATTCCACACGTATATCCGTATTGTCCGGGGATTGGGTCTTTTGTATTCGGGCAGTTCTATGAGAAGGGAATTGTTTTCCTTTTCTTTTTCCGCCTTATGGATGACTTTCGCCACCAGATCGGAAGAGCGTCGTGTAGGGAAAGAGTGTAGATCTC
>CAJUMD010000182.1 GCA_910587275.1 uncultured Kineothrix sp. | reverse complement strand
GAGATCTACACTCTTTCCCTACACGACGCTCTTCCGATCTTATCCAGCCGGAACCCCCGCTGCGCCACGTTTTTTAACTGCTCATCCAGCCGCGCCGTTTCCGTATCCTCAAGGGCATGTGCCCTCGTCACGGGAATCAGCTCCACCATTTCCATCACCTTGACCGAAGTCTCCTCCATTTCCTTACGGAAATCCCGGTTTCTGGCATTGATGCTTTTCTTAAATAAGTTCCGTATCAGCACCGCCACGGGAATCGTGGCGAGGAAAAACCAAAACACCGTCAGCGAAGACCCCAGCACCACGCCGAACGACACGACGATATTCAGGATAATGCTGAGTACCGAGATAAAGATTTGCGAGGAAAGCGTCTCTATCTGCTCCACGTCGCGCATAATCTTGGACTGTAAACGCCCCGACTGCATTTCATTGTGATACGTAATGGAAAGCTGCTGGAGTTTACGCACCATGGCGCTGCGCAGCCTGCACTCCACGTCGCGTATCACCTTGGAATAGCAGTACACATGAAAATAATTGGTCGGTACATTCTGTACAATCAACACAATCATCACTGCCGCATTGACACAAATATCACGCAGGGCATTCCCGCCGGGATCCGTGGCAATGTTAATGATATTCGCCGTCACGATGGGAAGCACCCACACCGGCGAATGCTTAACGGCAAAAAACAGCACCGAAAGGAACAGCCTGAAATACTGTCCCTGATAAATCCCGATTAAAATTTTTAAACTGTTGTTTTCGTTCCTTTTAAAGCTCTGTACCAGCACATCTTCATCAATGTCCTTTTCCGTGGTGAGCTTTTCACGGAAAATATGTTCTTCCTGACCTGCCTTCATGGAAACCACCGCCTTTGCCTAATTTCTAACTTCCTCATAATATCGTCCCAATGACGTGTACCATGAAGTATATCATTTATTTATGGCGTTGGGTAGCGTATTCTTTTGGAAAAATATAATAATGCAATTCCTGGGGAAACTCCGTTATTTTCCATAGTTCTTTATTTTACACCTTATTTATCCATGATTTCATCCCAATCCCCAATGCCAATCAACGCCTTCACGCCTTCCGTGTATGCGCCCTCCTGCTCCGTATCCATATACCGGTATACTTCGTAAGCATATTTATGGGTACCGTCCACGTGATCGATACCAAGGTAAAGATGCAGCCGCTCTATTTCCTCCGCCGCATCCGTCTGTCTTGAAAAAAGGATGGCGTCAATATGCGGATTGGCTGCCGCCACCTGATACGCATATGCCATGGCTGCCGCCTGTTCCTCCTCCCCTTTGGAGGAAGTATAGCCCAGTTCGCTCAGCGTAATGGACCGCACTTCCCCGTTCCCGTCCAAAAACTCCTGCTGCCGCAGATAATCCGTCACCACCCGGAGATTCGCCATCGTCACCACCGGCGTATCCTCCGTATCCTTTACATAAATGGAAGGCTTCCATGTTTCGGTTTCGGACAGCGGCTTATTATACGGGTGGATGGCAAGTCCCCAGTCAATATTCCCTTCCTCCTTAATCTGCCGGTTAAATTCATCCAGCACTTCTTTCGCCCGGTAGCTTTGGGTTAAGAGGTTCACCCGGTTCCACTGGTTATCCAAGGAAATATAAACCCGGCATGCGCTGTTTACGCTTTTGATGGAATGATAGAAAATGCGGTATGCCCGCACGTATTCCCGCACATAAGTTTCCAAATCCACATGCTCCATGTAATTCCATTCTTTCCTCGCATTAATCTCGTTTCCTATGACCCAGTTGGCGACCACGCCCCTCCCGTTCATCGTACCGGAATACCGCTCTGCGAGAAAAGTCCCGATTGCCGCCAAATATTCCGCTCCCTCCCTGTCACTTGCATTAAAGGCATAATAAGGCGGTTTGCCAATCCCGGAACGGGACAGCGGATGCACCAGCCACGGATAATCTTCCGAATAATCGTTTAGCAGGATTGCCGTTATCTCAATCTTCTTCTCCGTCAGCGTACGGAACACCAAATCGTATTCCGCCATAACGCGTCCGTTAAACACATAATCCTTTCCGTTGTAAGTATAATGGATTGCCTGGTAAATATCATCCTCCGGGTGTCCCAGGATACGGGAAAGCGGAATGTTATACGCCGCATGTTTCACGCCAAGGTCGTCTAATTCCGTGCTGAGCAGTTTCGCAGGATTGATGAGCAGCCCCTTCTTCGTGGACGGGCTCTCCCCGTTAAACGTAAACACCGCCGCTTCTCCCGGATTCGTCACATAATGGGGATGGCTTACCGCCAGGTATCCGCCGTCCTTTTTCACTGCAACGACAAATTTGCGAAGGAGGAGGGACTTTATTTCATCCGTTTCCACTTGAATTTCTGCTTCTTTTTCCAGTATATTTTCCATGTTCATTACAGTTTCCGCGGATTCCGCTTTCATGGAGTCCGTGGAAACCCCTGCCATCTCCCCCATTTCCAGCTTACGCAGATAAGAAGCATCCCCCGGAATTTCATCTTCATAAGGATGCAGGGCAAAAAGATAATAACAACCGTCACTGCTACCCGGAATCTCCTTCCCGATTACGAATTCCATCCTGATTTTCCCGCTTTCCCCATCCAACAGGCAGGAGGTAATGGTGACCGGAAATTCTTCCTCCTCCCGCCGCTGCATACTCACCGGGACAGCCATTCCGCCATACAACAGCAGCCGCCACGCAACCGTACCAAGGACAAGAACTGCCGCAGCCATGAGCGGAAACCTTATCCGATTTTTTTTCTTCCTTTTTTCCGTTTTCTCCCTGCCCGTATGCATTCCGTTATCATTCACCTGTCCTTCCATCCTAACTGTTCCATCCTAATTGTTCTATCCTAACAATCCTATCCATCCAAAACCTGCTACTTCCCACTCCCAATACCAAAATACAGTAACTAAAACCTTTTCCACATATAACAGTTCAGCCTGAAATGTTATGTTCGTGGGTGAGTGCGGACGCAAAAGCCAGGAGCGG
>CAJUMD010000181.1 GCA_910587275.1 uncultured Kineothrix sp. | reverse complement strand
AGTACCGGTACCCGTTCAAATCCCTCCTCACCGGGTCCGGCGCCAGCATCCTGCCGTTCGCATTATTACAGAACCTTGCATATGCAAAGTGCTTCCCGATTACCGGTCTATAAACGGCAGCCGGTACCACAAGCATCCACGGTTTCCGAAAAATAAACCAAAATAACCTTACCACCTAAAATCAGATGATAAAGCTATTTTGTTAAACACCTTACTTTAAGCCGTTTAATAACTAAAAATACTGCTTAAAATATTCACTGTCAGAAATAACTTGTTCGAATCTTCGGCCTCCGATTTGGATGACTTCATCCACAAATCCTTCCACATTTTCCTTCCGGGATGTCGGCAGGATAATGATTGCCCCTTCCTTTTTCAGCCGCTTAAAAAGCCGGAATACGGCAGAATTATACAAACAGTCGTAAAATGTTAAGGTATTCATCCAGGGAAAACAGAAAATGATCTTATTACTCGCATAGCCGATTGCCAACGAGGCACGCCATTTTTCCCAAAAGCAGTTAGTGGAAATGCCGTAATGCAGTCTGCCGGGTGTCAGACCAAAATCTTCAATAATCCCGTCAATGCTTTCATATTTATGGTATTTCTTCAGGGCATAATCCAGTGCTTTACGGATACTTTTCTCCCGTTTTAGCAATTTTCCTGAATATAACGGTTTTCCCACGTACCACCCAGCCCTTTGCACTGTCCCAGCGTCCACTTCAACATCATCGAAATAAACCTTTTCCTCCTCTCTCGGGGTCTCGTTTGTAAGGAGAAGGGAGATCGCCTCCCCTCCTCCTCCGTATTCACATACAACCCCGTATATTTTTCCCCTTTCAAAGCTAAATACGTTATCCACTGTATAATCCCATCCCCTTTCATCAAAAGGATTCCTTATATCTAAAAACCTTTCTTTCGTTTCCAGCCTTACTTTTTCCAAAACTGCCACCATTCCTTTTTAAACCCTACACTTTCAACATTCCAAATAGGTATTGGTACCCTTTGTCCATCCGTACTTTCTACTACAAACTTCGCTATTGATTTTCCAGCATTTCCCTTATCCTTCTGAAAAGACGCATTTGTCTGAAACTTTAAAACATTCTGTGCTTTACTGCTTATCCCAGCAATACTTGCTTGCTTTCTTGTTGGCTGTCTATTCCATGCAAACACTCGACTTTCCCAGCTATTATTCCGTATTCCCAGCTCGCCTGAGGACATTATTTTCTGTGCGTTTTCATCCGTGGTCACATGATAATAAACATTGCTCCTATTGTACCGGGAATTATCCCTAAGTCTTTCAATCCCCTTACCGACACCATAAAACGCCGCACTGGATACCCCACCGGTAACCGCGCCAAAGAGCATGCTTCCAAGGAATCCCCCAAGGCTGAACTTCTCCCGGTTCCTTTTTACGCCGCCCGTTTGCAGCGGGGTGTACTGGTAGCCTTTCGCGGAACTGTAACCGAGGAACTGCAGGAAGGGACTGATGCCGCCGCACCCCTTTCCCGGGTCACGCCGCGGTATGAAGGCGGAAGCGGTTTTTCCTGCCATGCCGGTCAGGAGCCCGTTCCCCGTCCTTCCCCATCCGGAGCCCTGCTCCATAAGACCGGCAAGATATCCCAGCCCGCCTCCTGCGGCACCAGCTTTCATCCCGCGGATTATGGCATTCCCCATGTTCTCTATCGGTTCCGTTCCGTAAAGGGCATTGCCGGCAGGATTGTCAATCCCTCCCAGGATGCTCCTTCCTATGTTGACCTTCCCTTTGGAGAATCACTGCCCAGCCGCGTTCCCAGCCGTCCCTGCAAGGAAATTGATGCCGAATGCCGCGGGTATTCCCACACCTGACGCAGCCAACCCGCCCTGCGCTGCCTATGAAACTGCCGAGAAAGCCTCCCCCGATAATGCGCGGAAGCTCACCGTCCGGATTCTCATAACCTAAAAGTTAATCGTAATATTTGCAAAAACTTGAGACTGCCTATTAGCACAATCATTTTTAACGTTAATGATAAACGTATACGGATCATAATAATTATATCTTCGATATACACTTTCCTTTGGAACATCTCTCTGAATTACCTGCACGTCCGTTGCCCCAATAAAGCATAAAATAATATCCGCAAACATATCCAACATTTGCCTATGACTCATTCCTCGCATACATCCTTCATATACAACATTATCAAAAACATCGCTTGAAGTATATGTGCCTTTGAAATCGTCATCAATAAACATTAATTCTTTTCCACATACATATATGGAAGTTTGGTATTCCCAAAACATAATGGCTAAATTTTCATTTTCATCAAAAGCAATTGTTTCTATCCTGCCGTCTGAATCAAAATCAATTTTACTTCCATCTCCTGTAATACATATAATTTTTGAGCACAATTCTTCATTAAACTTCCCACAGAAAATATCCTTCAATTCTTTCTTACTAAATTTCATGCAATATTCTTCATATTTTTCACTCATTGAAATGTCGTTCCTTTCACAAATTGGTTAATTGGATATTTCATTTGACACCTCATACATACAGGAATAATTCCTCCGTTCCTCGGTCGTATTGCCGGAGTCATAATAATATTGGCATTTTGATTTCCCCCTAACCCTCTATACACAATATCTTCTGCACAAGTTGCAAGCCTTCCATAAATTGAACTGTCTTTAACACCAACAAAAACTTCTTCCGTTCTTAAATCTACTCCAGCTACTACTGTGGCTACTTTTCGTTGTTGGCTCTTGCTTAATCCTTGAATCCGTGCAACCTCTGCATCTCTAGCTGCTATCGCCTTCGCTATATTATCATCCATTTTCTGATAATATTCATCAGGTAAAAATAATCCTGTTTTTCTCTCACGGCCAGCCCGGATCCCGTTCCACAGCTTCTCAATCCCCTTACCAGCCCCATAAAGCGCCGCACTGGATACCCCGCCGGTAACCGCGCCATATAACGCGCTCCCAAAAAATTTCCAAATGCTGAACTTCTCCCGGTTCCTTTTTACGCCGCCCGTTTGCA
>CAJUMD010000180.1 GCA_910587275.1 uncultured Kineothrix sp. | reverse complement strand
ATATTTTAGCCGGTGCAATACCCGTTAGTCTGACCGGAAGGCTGAACTGTTACAATCACAGAAATCAAAATCAAATTTTCCCTTGACAACTCCCCCCCCATTGTGCTATTCTAATACTCCTTTCGGTTTCCGTAAAATACCAAACCTTCCGGATGTGCATCCGTCTGACGCACATCCCCTTGGCGCATGATTCACGGAAACCGCCACTTACCTGCGGTAATTCTTTGGCAAAATCCAACGATAGCAGACCGTCTTGGCAAGATGTAACCACACATTACTACCAGGAGGAAGCACCTATGATCACATTGGAACATGTTAGCAAGACCTATAAGGTCTCGAAACGTGACGCCGGATTTTCTTCGGCATGGAAAGCCCTGTTCCACCGGGAATACGAGTATATCCATGCCCTCGACGACGTCTCTTTTACCATCGGCGACGGTGAAATGGTGGGCTATATCGGTCCCAACGGCGCCGGTAAAAGTTCAACCATCAAAATCTTAAGCGGTATCCTTACGCCGGACGGCGGCGTCTGTACCGTCAACGGAATCACTCCATGGAAAAACCGGATTGAGCATACCCGCCGCATCGGCGTGGTCTTCGGACAGCGCACGCAGCTATGGTGGGACGTACCCGTCATGGACTCTTATGAGCTCCTAAAGGAAATCTACCGGATTGACACCCATACCTACCAAAACAACTTAGAGCGGCTTACGGCTATGTTAAACCTCTCGGAACTGTTAAAAACCCCCGCAAGGCAGCTTTCCCTCGGACAGCGGATGCGGTGCGAGATTGCCGCTTCCCTCCTGCACAGTCCTCCCCTTTTGTTTTTGGACGAACCCACCATCGGATTGGATGCAGTGTCCAAACTGGCGGTCAGGGATTTCATCCGGCAGTTGAACCAGGAACAAAACACCACGGTCATCCTGACTACCCATGACATGCAGGACATCGAAGCGCTGACCAACCGGATCATCCTGATCGGCAAGGGGAAAATCCTGTTGGACGGCAGCATGGACGATATCCGGCAGGATTATGACAGCACGGAAGAAGCACTGGCTGCTTTTTATTGCAGCCACGGTATCTAGGGGGAGGATGGAATAAATGCGCCAAAATATCAAAACAGACAGACAAATCCCCGTAAGAAGCATTCCGCGCCTGTCCGGCATGGGCAAATACCTCGCGTTTTTCCGGCTGCATTTTACCATGGGATTACAATACCGTACTGCGGCATTCGCGGGCATTGCCACCCAGTTTGTATGGGGCGCCATGGAAATCCTGATGTTCCGCGCCTTTTACCAAACGCCGGACAACGGCAGTTTTCCCATGACGTTCGAGGCAACCTGCGCCTATGTGTGGATGCAGCAGGCATTCCTTGCCCTGTTCATGGCGTGGATGATGGATAACGATATCTTTACCTGCATCATGGACGGCAATGTTTCCTATGAGTTGTGCCGTCCCATCGACTTGTATCACATGTGGTTTTCCAGGAGCCTTGCCAGCCGGTGTTCCAAAGCCGTGCTGCGCTGTATGCCCATCCTGCTTGTGGCGGCTTTCCTGCCCAAGCCTTACGGGCTGATGGCGCCGGTGGACGCTGCGGCTTTCCTGCTGTTCCTCTTAACGCTTGCCACCGGACTGGCAGTTACCGTGGCATTCTGTATGTTAATTTACATCAGCGCCTTTTTCACCCTGTCGCCGGACGGTATCCGCATGGTCGCCATGTCCGTGGTGGAATTTTTCTCCGGCGCGGTCATACCGCTGCCTTTTTTCCCTGACCGCATCCGGGGACTTATGGAACTGCTGCCCTTCGCCTCCATGCAGAATGTCCCCCTGCGGATTTACAGCGGCGATTTATCGGGCGGCGCCATGGTGCGCGCCATACTGGTGCAATTCCTTTGGCTGTTCTTACTGGTGGCCGCAGGGAAAATCTTAAACACGCTCGCCATGCGCAAAATAACGCTTCAGGGAGGCTGATATCATTCGGACGGATAACGGTGGCCGGATGACGGTTTCACGGCCGGATAACTTCTGCAGCCAAAGCGTGTTTGAAAATATGAACCGCGGTCCGGCTCCGCAGATAATGGAAGGATATGGGTGATTTTATGAAACTATACTGGAAATATTTTATGATACATCTAAAAAGCAAAATGGAGTACAAAACTTCTTTCCTGTTAACCTGCATCGGACAGTTTTTAGTGTCCTTTCAGGTTTTTCTCGGCATCTATTTCATGTTCCGGCGTTTTTCCTCGGTGGAAGGGTTCACTTACGAAGAAGTGCTGCTCTGTTTCGGCATCACTTTAATGGAATTTTCCCTTGCGGAATCCGTTGCGCGGGGATTTGACCTCTTTCCTGTCCTTGTACGGAAAGGGGAATTTGACCGCATCATGGTCCGCCCCCGCAATGAAATCCTCCAGGTATTAGGCAGCCGCATTGAATTTACGCGCATCGGCAGGATGCTGCAGGCGGGCGTCATGTTCGCCTACGGTATCCGGGCCAGCCATGTGGCATGGACACCTGCAAAAGTCCTTACGGTACTGCTCATGCTTCTCGGCGGAACCGCGGTATTTTGCGGTCTCTTTCTGCTCTTTGCCGCCGTGTGCTTCTTTACTTTGGAAGGACTGGAAATTTTCAACATATTTACGGACGGCGCAAGGGAATACGGGAAATACCCGGTCAATATCTATGGCAGGCGGGTACTGTTTGTCTGCACGTTCGTGATTCCCTATGCGTTGGCACAATATTACCCGCTCCTGTTTTTGTTGGACAGGGGCAAAGAATGGTACGGTCTGCTGCCGTTTGCGGCGCTCCTGTTCCTGCTTCCCTGTTTTGCGGCATGGAAATGCGGGGTCAGACATTATACTTCCTGCGGGTCATAGGCGGACATTATAATTTTAACAATGTAAAATTATTTCGGGAAAATACAGGGATTTTCTTGAGAATTGTATGGTAAACTATCCATGACAGGGAGGTTGCCAAGTTTGAAACAATTAAGTAGAGGGTTGCCAAGAAATAGAGGGCATGACAAA
>CAJUMD010000179.1 GCA_910587275.1 uncultured Kineothrix sp. | reverse complement strand
ATTCCTCTGTATTAAAAAAGCAGGTATCATGATACCCGCCCGAAATCCAGTATTCATCAAATAATTAGAGCCATTTTAGAGCCAACAGGCATAAAGCAATCCCGGAAACGCCCATTTTATCAGCATTCCCGGGATTTTATCCGTTACTCGAACTCAATCGTCCCCGGCGGTTTCCCCGTACAGTCAAACAGCACCCTATTAACTCCCTTCACCTCATTCACAATCCTGCTCGTCACAGTCCCCAGCACATCCCAGGGAATCTGTGCAGCCTCAGCGGTCATAAAGTCGGAGGTATTTACCGCCCGCAGCGCCACCGCATAATCATACGTCCTCTCATCGCCCATGACACCCACGGAACGCATATTGGTCAGTGCCGCAAAGTACTGGCCCAAATCCTTATCGAGCCCTGCTTTTGCAATCTCATCCCGGTATATCGCATCCGCATCCTGTACCATCCGCACCTTTTCCGCCGTCACCTCCCCGATAATCCGGATTCCAAGACCCGGACCGGGGAACGGCTGGCGGTAAACCAGCTTTTTGGGAATTCCAAGTTCCAAACCGGCCTTACGCACCTCATCCTTAAACAACAGCCGCAAAGGCTCGATAATCTCCTTAAACTCTACGCAGTCCGGCAGCCCTCCCACATTGTGGTGGGATTTTATTACCGCACTTTTGCCAAGACCGCTCTCTATCACATCCGGGTAAATCGTCCCCTGCACCAAATAATCCACGGCGCCGATTTTCTTGGCTTCCTCCTCGAACACCCGGATGAATTCCTCACCGATAATCTTCCGTTTCCGTTCCGGCTCCTCCACGCCGGCAAGTTTGCCGTAAAAACGCTCCTGCGCGTTTACACGGATGAAATTCAGGTCGTAAGGACCGTCAGGACCGAATACTTCCTCCACCTCGTCCCCTTCGTTTTTCCTAAGCAGACCGTGATCCACAAACACACAGGTCAACTGCCTGCCGATTGCCTTGGCAAGCAGCACCGCCGCCACCGAGGAATCCACACCGCCCGAAAGCGCACACAAAACCCTTCCGTCACCGACCTTTTCACGGATTGCCCGGATGCTCGTTTCCACAAAAGAATCCATTCTCCAGTCGCCCTTGCAGCCGCAGATGCCGATGACAAAATTATGCAGCATCTTCATTCCCTCCTGCGTATGCATCACCTCAGGATGGAACTGCACTGCGTATAGTCCTTTTTTGACATTTTCCATACCCGCCACGGGACATACCGGCGTATGCGCCGTCACCGTAAAACCCTCCGGTGCCTGCTCAATATAATCCGTATGGCTCATCCAGCAGATTGTTTTTTTGGAAACCCCCTTGAACATGGCAAAGCCGTTCTCCACATCCACCTCTGTCCTCCCATACTCGCTGACAGGGGCCGTAGCAACTTTTCCGCCTAAAAGATGCGCCATAAGCTGTGAGCCGTAACAGATGCCGAGCACCGGAATACCAAGTTCAAATACCTCTTTTTCGCAGACCGGTGCCCCCTCCGCATAGACACTGTTTGGACCGCCCGTAAAAATAATTCCTTTCGGCTTCATTTCTTTCAGCCTGTCCAATCCTATATTGTAAGGATGCACCTCACAATACACATTGCACTCTCTTACACGCCGGGCAATCAGCTGATTATACTGCCCTCCGAAATCCAATACCACAATCATTTCTCTGTCCATTTCATCCTCCGCGTTTTCCAATGCGCTTTACAGTACCATGTACCCTACATTATATCGGCTCTTTTATCCCTTGTCAAAATTTTCTTTTATGTTTACGCCTCCACCGGCAAGCCGGTTACTTTTCACCGGTATGCCGGCCGCGGGGCGTTTCCGCATATGCCTGTGCGGAAATCCCAATAATTGCGGCGCTGCATCACATATTACCGGTCCCGGAACGGACCATAGCAGTCCGTCCGCATGGAAACCTATGTAAAATATAACGCCAAAACAGAAAAACAGACTCCGGTACCGCACCATGCCCCTTACATACCCGTATCATGCTGGTGCAGGTATTTTTCCCTCGTGGCAAGCCCGCCCCTGATATGCCGTTCGGATTTATTTACATCCAGTACCTTCCTCGCTTCCTTTGCCAGTGCCGGATTAATCTGCATCAGTCTGTCCGTCACATCCTTATGTACCGTGGACTTTGAAATCCCGAACTGTTTCGCCGTCTGCCTTACCGTGGCATTATTCTCAATGATATAATTGGCAATATCAATTGCTCTTTCTTCGATATAGTCCTTCAAAAGAAAACCCCTCAGAATACTTTTTTACATTGTATGAATTACCCTGAAGGGTTATGACTAACTTTCCCTTATCAAATGAATCTTACCGGTCAGCGACAACGGCTTTTCCGACACCCGTACCGCCGGCGCCATCCCAAACACCATAAAGGCAGCACAGATCAGCCCTGTAACCGAAACCGCCATCTCCAAAATCGGTATTGAAATCTTCCTGCCCAGCCCCTCTGTCCGGGCGTAGCTTGCACGGAATAAAAGAGAACCCCCGTCTGGCTTTGAAACGGAGTTCAGAACATAACAGAAAGCTCCCAATCATGCGGGTTTAGGGGCTGTGCCAAAAGTCTAAATGTCCACGCCTGCCGGTTACACTTTACCCGTATTCTGCTCTTTGGGAGATGCCGGAGGCGCGGAGGCAGCGCCACCGCAA
Organism: uncultured Kineothrix sp.; assembly: GCA_910587275.1. Taxonomy (GTDB): domain Bacteria; phylum Bacillota; class Clostridia; order Lachnospirales; family Lachnospiraceae; genus Kineothrix. The sequence goes on along the minus strand of CAJUMD010000179.1, from coordinate 512 downwards.
AACCTACCGGCATCCGCCGCAGCCGTGCGGACAGTTTTGCCGTTGGAATAAAGCTGCCGAAAACGGGGGCAAAATTATAAAATCTTGTTCCCCGTTTTCGGCAGCGAAATGGCAACGGCAAAAATACTACAACAAATAGGAAAATACTTATGGAGAAAATGCACAGAAAAGTCTGCATAAACGATTCCAGAATTACAAGGAGGCGGTTACCGGCCGACAGGCGGAACAGATTGATCACAGTAAAAACAGAGGAGTGAGATAGCCGCTCCTCATTTTTACGTTTTCATACATTTCAAAATTGTGTCAGGAATTTGTGTGTCTGTTTATGCACCTGTACCTCCGTAATGTTTCAATCCTATATGCCAAAATATGCAGGCAATTATTGCCATAACAAAAGCGATAACAGGGGAAATATAAGCAATCCATAAATATGGGTAATCCTTGCCAAGAAGATATTCCACTGGATAATATCCAGTAAGAGCATAAGGCACGATAAAGGTTAGCAAAAACTG
>CAJUMD010000178.1 GCA_910587275.1 uncultured Kineothrix sp. | reverse complement strand
TCGGTAGTATCAAGTTCTACCAAATTCCCTGAAGCAATCACCTGTCTCCCATGATATAGAAACTGATTAAATACATCCGCAAATACGGTTGTTTGGCTCATTGCCCGTGCCAGCGAAAATAAAAAAACAGCCTCATTTGTGACTTTATTATATCATATTGCTTGGTAAGCGTCAATAAAAATCGAATATATGTTCGTTTTAAACCTCAATACTGCGGGAAAAGATTCTTCGAAAAAAAATACGCCACCATCTGCGCCCGCGAGCTCCACTCCTCCGTCTGCAAAAGTCCCGCCACTTCCTCGCGGGTATAAAAAGCCGCCTCAATCCATTCATTCTCCGAGGTATGGTCCTCAAATTCCCCTTCCGCCTCCACGAACACGATATGGGTCTTCGTATCCGAAATGGCAACCGCCGCATAGGATGCGGGAAGTATATCGATAACCTTCTTCACCGAAAGCCCCGTCTCCTCATACAGTTCCCTCTTAATGCAGTCAAAGACCGTCTCTCCTTCCTCCATCATCCCTGCGCACAGATTATACACATACTTATTGACCCCCATGCGGAATTCCCTCAGCAAAAGCAGTTTTCCGTCATGGATGGCGGCGATTGACATTCCGCTGACTTTTTCCCCGATGTCTTCCACACGTTCCAACTCTTTTCTGCTGACAATCTCATATGTTTTCTCCCGCCCCGCCTTATTCAGGTATGTCAGTTCATAATTCTTCAGGTACTTTCCGTCTTTTACTTTTTCCATCTTAATTAACTGCATCTTTCCCATCCTTTCCGGTGTTCTGCCTACCGGTTCCTCTTTGTCCGGGGCATGTCTGCTCCCGGTTCCCCAACTGCTCCCCCAGCGGCCTGCTTGTCTTCATCCTCGTAATCTCCACCAAACCCAAAGCCGTAATGTCCACAAGCTGCGTCTTCACGGTGTCCTCCCGCAGCAGCCCGCCCAACCGCTGCATTAACGCATGGCGGTGCTCCTCCTTCGGCATATTAATAAAATCCACAATCACAATCCCGGACAGGTTCCGCAGAATCAACTGGTGCGCAATTTCCTCCGCCGCCTCCATATTGGTCAGGAAATGGTTATCCGCCGCTTCCTTCCTGGAAACCACTTTTCCGGTGTTCACGTCAATGACAGTCAGCGCCTCCGTAGGCTCTATCAGGAGATAGCCCCCTGATTTTAACCACACCTTCCGCTCCAGCGCTTCCTTTAACCGGCTTTCCACCGCATAGAGCTTGGAAAGAGGCAGCCTGCCGTCCTGGTACAGCCGGATGGGCGGCAGCCGGTATGCCTGATTTTCATTTGAAAACGCAAGGATTTCCCGGTATATGCCCTCGTCGTCGGTCACGATTTCATCACACCATCCGGTATGCAAATCCCGCAGCTTCCATAAATAGGCAGGGGGCTTTTGCATTAATACCGAATAACAGGTACGGTGTATGCCGTTTTGCATGATTTCCGCAAGCCGGCATGCCAAGTCCCTGATTTCTTCGGCAAGAGGCGTCACGTCATCCGCCAAATCCCTGGCATTGGTCCGTATGATAATCCCGTATTCCCCGGCATATTCCGCTATGGGAAAAGGCGATTCCCTAAGCCCCATACCGATTTTTTCTTCCGTTTTTGCAGACAGCTTTGCGGAATAGGCGATACCCGCCCTGCCCTTTGTCACCACGCAGTATTTCCCGTCCAAAGAAAGGGCACAGGTGACGGAAGGCGGTTTTGTCTTCACGGCTTCCTTATAAACCTGGACCACCACCTCGTCCCCGGCAGCAAGTTTCCCGTCGTATTTCCGGTTTAACAAAAGCGGCGACTTAACATCCCGCAAATCGAGGAAACAGTTCCGCCCCGCTTCGATTTCCACAAAGGCGGCATGGAGGTTCTTCACCACATTCTTCACCTTTGCAACATAAATGCTCCCAAGCAGGTTTTCCCCTTCTTCCGCATTCTGCGCATGGGCAGAATGCAAACGGCTGCCATGGAACAGCAGGGACAATATCTGCCCGTTTCTTCTTACAATCACATATTTTCCGTTTTCCATCCCTCTACCAGCCTTCCGTCCTTCGTTCTCTTTCAGATGTGCCTCAAAAAGGCTCTCCTACGGCGTCCAACGGCACCAATTTGGGATTTTCCGCCGTTCCCACATTCGTATAGGTATCTTCCCTGGTGATAAGAAGTGCAAATTCCGGCAGTTCTTCCCCGTTCTCCTTAAAGAAGGCTTCCATAATCAAAGAAGGCTTGATATTGCCGGAACTGCTGGCATCCACGGACAGGCGTATCACCGGAACGCCGTTTTCGTCCGTTTGGATTGACATGGAATAAATACCCGGTTTCAAATCCAACTGCTGCTCGCTTTTTTTCGTCTTCTTCGTCACGAAAATGGACGGTTTCCCGCAAAATTCCGCCAGCCGGTCCGTCCAGTCGAACCCGGGTTCATATCCCTGCCGGAAACGCACCGAATAATCCGCCGCCGCCACGCTTGCCATGGCATTTTTGGCATGTTCCCCCAGCATGGTAATGTTTAAAACCTCCATGCCGGGTACCATGACACCGTTTAGCCGCTCCTTCATGTCCTCCGCCGTGGTATGGGAACGTACCACAATGTCAAAATATTCCCCGTTGCTTTCCAATCCGATGCCAAGAGGCGCGGCAAAAGACATAATCTGGTGTGGGCTGAAGCCTTCCGAATAGGCGATATCAATTTCCGCCCGCCGGATTGCCTTTTGGAAATACCGCATCACATCCAAATGCCCGATAAAGCGCATGGCGCCGGATTTTGCAAATTTAATCCGTAATTTTATATTCTCACGTTCCATAACCGTCCCCCCTGTCTTCAAAGCAAACCCCTCCGCCGAACCGGCTGGCCCCACAGCCCTGGCACTGCATCCGGCAGTTTGGGGAAACGGTTTCTTCCATGGCCTTCTTCCATTCCCGCGCCAAAAATTCCTTCGTCACGCCGCAGTCAAGGAAATCCCACGGAAACACCTCATCCGGCATACGTTCCCGCGTCGTATAGAAACCGATGTCCAGCCCGCATTCGTCAAAACATTCCAGCCACAGGTCATTTTTAAAATATTCGCTCCATGCATCGAACAGGCAGCCTTTTTCATAGGCTTTCCGAATCACTTCGGATATTTTCCTGTCTCCCCTTGCAAAGACGCCTTCCAACACACTGACATCCGCCTCATGCCAGTTGTACTTGATGCTTTTCTGGTTCAACTGTTCCTTAATGGACGAACGGGTCAGATAAGCC
>CAJUMD010000177.1 GCA_910587275.1 uncultured Kineothrix sp. | reverse complement strand
ATAATGACACCTTCTTTCTTTACCTGTTAAAAGATTAGGGGGATTATCCATCCCCGGTTCTTACTCATACTTGGGTATCCTGTGAAATTCGAGTTTGCCAAAAAACTCATTTCTGGCAAACTACGAAACGCTGACAGAAGCAGAACATCCAAAGCTGAGAAAGAACCCCATCCCCCCCATCCGTTCCTATTTTCCTTATATTCTAAATTTCCTTACTAATAAAGTCAATTTAAAAATACTTTTTAGGTTTAAATTGAACCCATGAACCACGTATATAAGTATTTTCCAGCCATGGTATTTTGTCGGCAATTACAAATTCCCCTGTTAATGTAGGGAATAATTTCCTGTTTGGTGCTTCTACCACAACTCCCAAACTATCAGCTAACTGTTTGGCAAATCCATTTGATGCCTTACCGGTATCACATGCATACAATATTACTTTTTGGTTACCGCCCACATATTGCGGAGAATTTCTAACCAAATTCGCTACCTGCTCAGCATTTAACACTTGATTTTTGTACCGTATTCCCTTTAAACTGCCGTGCCCAAACACTTTAAACTCCTCAAGTGTACTTGGTCCCGCAATTTTCATCGCCGTATTAATAGAATTGTCATCCACTTCTCCTAAATTTAAAGATAATGGTGAATACCAATTACTACTTTTTCTGCCAAAGTTTTGAATACAATCCTTTAACTTCTCAATCCCCTTACCGGCTCCATAAAACCCCGCACTGGCAATTCCGCCCGTGATTCCTCCGACAGCCGTCTCCTTCAGGAATTCCCAAAAGCTAAACCTTTTCCCGTTTCCCCGGCTCCTGCTTCCCGTTTTTGGGTCATCATAACGGTACCCCTTTGCCGAACCATAACCCAAGGTACACATAAACGGATCCCGGCTTCCACATCCCCTCCTGGGGTCCCGGAACAGTGCGTATGGTGAAAGGAGTCCGCCAGCCAGCCCCGTCAGGAGTCCCATTCCCATTCTGTCCAATCCCGGGTTCTGCCCTAAAATACCGGAAAGGTAGTTAAGCCCGGAAGTCGCCGCACCGGCACCCGCACCACGCTTAAAGGCATCCTTTACACCCTTTAACGGGTTGTTCCCATAAATGGCGTTGCTTACCGCATTGGTCAGTCCGCCGGTAATGCTTTCCCTTGCGTTTACCTTTCCTCCGCCAATATACTGCTCCGCCGCATTTCCGGCCGTCCCCGCAAGGAAGTTCATGCCAAGTGCCGCTGGGATTCCCACGCCTGACGCAATCAGCCCGCCCTGCGTGGCTCCGGTTATGGCACCGTTTGCGGCTGCACCCCATGCCTTTTTCCAGTTAACCTTCCCACCACCCAGTTTTTGGGATACGGCGGAACTGATAAATTTACCCACTCCCCTGAAGACAGTCCAAAATCCTGCCCCCGCTGTTTCAAACCAACACACCGGATAAAAGACTTTCATACACATCTTAATGTATGAAAGCCTTTCTCACAACTCCTATTAAGTACGTTATTTGCCGTCCCTTAACATTACTAATATTTTATTTCATTTTTTAACTCAGCATACATATATGCGCAGGCATCATTTTCATTACTGAAAATTTTATAATCATTTTGTTTTCCTTTCTCATCAAAATAAAAATATTCCCATTTTCCATAAATATGATTTAACACATGTGTATCTGACGACAAATTCTCATTTATCGAATAGTAATGTTTAGGCACTCCTATCTCATTTAATTTTTTTACCATCTGTTCTATATTCATTTCAGTTTTCCCCCAACACCTTTATTATCCCTCTCTTTAATAAAACATTCGCACTAATCGCTGAACGATATTGGATTCCTAAACCTATTTTTCCAAATGCTGGTGCTATAATAGATGATTCAACTTCAAATGGTTTTACTACTTCAAATTTTCTATATTGCGTCAGATCCGCATTATACGGCAAAGCCCTCATTTCCAACGGCGTTCCATTTGGAGAAAAATACTTTCCTTTTAAACTACCATATCTGTCTATCACTTCCCCACTCATTAAATACATATTTTGTTTAGTTCCACTTAATGCACCATCATTTAATGGATAATAACTTGTCACTTCCGTATTTGTGACTTCACTACCCCGACCAGCCCGGAACCCGTTCCACAGCTTATCAATCCCCTTACCGAGGCCATAAAATGCCACACTGGAAACCCCACCGGTAACTACCCCTCGCAGTCCTTCCCCGAGGAATCCCATAAGGCTGGGTTTCTTTCGGTTCCCGAAACCCGTCTGCGAAACACCGTATCGGTATCCCTTCGCCATGGTATGACCGAGGATTGTGTTAAACGGACTAAGGCTTCCGCATCCCCTCCGGGGGTCATGCGCCATCCCGAACGGCTGGAGGAAACTCCCCGCAATCCCTGCCGCGAAGCCTGCCGCACCTGCCGCATCCAGCCTGGGTGCCGGGTCAACAACATCTGCAAGGTATCCAAGCCCGGCATTTAACCCTCCGGCTTTCATCCCGCGGACTGCGGCATCCTTCCAGTCATCCAGCTTTCCGGTACCGTACTTGGAATTCCCTGCCATGTTGGCAATCCCGCCCAGGATGCTCCTACCGGCGCTTACCCTTCCCCTGGCAATTTTCTGTTCGGCTGCACTTCCAATGGTTCCCGCAAGGAAATTGGCGGCATTTGCAGCCGCTTTGGGGATTTTCACGCCGGAAGCAACCATGCCTCCCTGTACCGCCCCGGTAATGGCACCTTTTATGGCTTCCCCCTTTGCCTTTTTCCAGTCAACCTTCCCCCCGCCCAGTTTTTGGGACACGGCGGAACTGATGAACCCTCCTGCACCGCCTATGACGGCGCCGAGGGCGCCCCCGATGACTGTCCGCCCAAGGATTCCTATCTCACCCGTGGGGTCCACGTAATCCACCGGGTCATTGCCGCAGTACCGATACCCGTTCAGATCCCTCCTCACCGGGTCCGGCGCCAGCATCCTGCCGTTCGCGTCGTCATAGAACCTCGCATGCGCAAAGTGCTTCCCTGTCACCGGGTCATAACGGTAGCTGGTAAACCCCATGTTCTCCCCGAATTCGGGCAGGATTTCCGTCCCGTCCTTCAGGTTCCCCCAGATACCGCGCCCCGCATACTGCAGCACCGTGCCCTGTCCGTCCGCCGCAAACAGCGGGCTCCCGTAAATATCGGACTGGAAGAAGGTCCTCCCGCCTGCCGCGCTTTGGCTTAACCTGTGGTACCCCTGCCCGAAGACGGTCCGGATGCTCCCGGCACCCGTTTCATACGCC
>CAJUMD010000176.1 GCA_910587275.1 uncultured Kineothrix sp. | reverse complement strand
AATTGAGTATAGCACCAGTGGTGCCATGTTGTCAATAACTTTTTTTAATTTTTTTCATTTTTTTCTATTTTTTTCTTTTTTTTTGGTTTTTCATCAAAAAAAGCCCATAAAATGGGCTTTTCTGACAAACCGCTCTGCTCACTGCCACACATCAGTCCAGGGAAAACAGTGCTTCTTCCGTACCGCTCCTCATAATCAGAGACATGGTCTGGATGGAGTGCGCCGTTTCTTCCGGCACCTCGGTAACTAAAACCAAAGATTCCAATCCACCTGCCGTAATCGTGCCCTTATAGGATGCCAAATCATTGGTCAGCATGGTGGTCAATGCATATTTCGGTGTTTCCCCGTTTATGGAAATCTTGAATTTCGTATCCAAAGACAACATATCCAAATCCTTGTCCTGCCCGCCTACATTTGATACGTCAAAATGAAGTACCACAAGTTTGCACCCGGCAGACGCACTCATGGCAAAAAACAGTTCATCCGTATTATCGTCCGGATACATGGTCTTGATTTCATATCCGGAAAATTCCACCGCTACCCCGTCCAAACCGTAAAATTCTTCAATGCTCCGATATACGGTTTCTTCTTCCTGGTTTTCCTGCGTGTTGTCCACTACGGTTGCCGTATTTTCCGGTTCTTCCTCCGGCTGCGCTTCTTCTTCCGGCTGGGGATTTTCCGGTTCCGCATTTATTTCTTCTTCCAAATCTTCCGCATCCACCAGTCTCCCATGATGGTTACTGTCATATTTTAACAGCAGACCCGCCGCATATTCCACCAGCACCGCATTCTGCTCCTCCGTCATATCCGGTATCGCCGCGCCACATGCCGTCATGCCCAAAGATGCCGCCGCTGCCAATAACAATCCAAACGTTTTCCTATTTGCTCTCATCTGCCCCTTTATCCTCCGGCTCACATATTCTTTTGTATTATAACACTAATTTGTTTCAAGTTCAAACCAAAATTCCACACCGTTATCATAATTTATCACTCCGTAATCCTGGTTCATGGATTCCATAATCGCTTTTACAATGGATAAACCTACGCCGCTTCCGCCGTATTCCCTCGTCCTCGCCTTATCCACCTTGTAAAACTTCTCCCATATATGGGGCAGGCTTTCCTCCGGAATGGGTTCCCCGGTATTAAAAACGGAAACCCTGACTTTATGCTCCATTTTCGTCAGTTTCACGTCTATGACCTTCTGTCCCGACGCATGGTTAATGGCATTGCTGAAGTAATTGGTAAATACTTCTTCCGTCTTGAATTCGTCCGCCCATACATAGACCGGCGCCGTTTCCTCAAGGCGGACACGGATTCCCTTTTGTTTTGCCAGTATTTCCGCCGACTGGATATAATTGGAAACCAATGCCGCGATATCAAACCGTTCCATGGCAACCACGTCGTTCCCGAACTCCAGTTGGTTCAGGGTCAAAAGTTTTTTCACCATATTATTCATTTTTGACGCTTCATCGACAATGACGTCGCAGTAAAACTCCCTGCTCTCCGCATCGTCGCTGATTCCCTCCTTCAGTCCCTCCGCATATCCCTGAATCAGCGCAATGGGTGTCTTCAGTTCATGGGAAACATTGGAAAGAAATTCCTTGCGCATCCCGTCAATTTCATTTTTTTTCTCAATGTCTTTTTGCAGTTCATTGTTTGCCGTCTTTAATTCACATATGGTTTTCTCCAGCGTATTGGAAAGTTCATTGATGTTATGCCCCAGCAGGGCAATTTCCGTCCTGCTGTTCCCACAGTATTTTGCTTCAAAATCCAGCCCTGCCATCCGCTCGGAAATTTCCGCCAGCTCCAAAATGGGTTCCGTGACTTTCCCCGCCACAATCAATATCACGGCTGCGCTGATAATCACTGCCGCAATTCCCACATAGGCAAGAAAACGGTTTGCAATCGCCACACTGTCCCTGATTCCTTCAAGCGCCGTCCGGAACAGGTAAATATTCCCATTGTCAAACATACCCCACATCTCAATGTATTCCGTCTTGGTACGGGGGTCCATAATCCTTTGGATGGTATAGTTTTCGCCTTTCTCCAAAATGACTGTCTCGTCTTCGCTTTCAAAGTCATGGAAAAAATTATCCCAAAGCCTTTTGCTCATGGTCTCCTGGTCATTGCGCGAGGTAATGAGCATTTGGGAGTCCGTATCCAGCACAATCAGGCTGATGTTATACTTTTCAATGAGCTTCTGGAGCTGGATGTCAAATTCTTCCGTCAGGATTTTTCCGGCGCTGAAGGCGCGGTTTACCGTGGTATAGGCATTTTTTAACACCTGTTTCTTGTTTTCGATGTAATACCTGCCGAGAAACGTGCTGTTGATAAACCAGCACAGCAGAATGGTTGCCGACATCAACCCTATGAAAATCATGCCGAATTGCTTTTTTATTGAATACTTCATCTTCACGCCTCGAATTTATATCCCATGCCCCAAATGGTCTTAATCAGTTCCCCTTTGTCCCCCATTTTACTGCGCAGTTTCTTCACATGGGTATCTATGGTCCTCGCGTCGCCAAAATAATCGTAATTCCATACATGATTCAATATTTTTTCCCTGGAAAGGGCTATTCCCTTATTTTCCATGAAATAAGATAACAGTTCAAATTCCTTATAGCTTAAATCCACCTGCCTGCCGTCTATGGCAACCATGTGCGCCGCCTTATTGAGTTGGATGCCCCCGGCTTCCACCACTTCGTCATTCGCCATCTGGTTGGTCCGGCGAAGTATGGCTTCCACCCTCGCCACGAGTATTTTCGGACTGAAGGGTTTGGAAATATATTCATCCACCCCAAGCTGGAAACCCTGCAGTTCATCCCTTTCATCCGTTTTCGCTGTCAGCATGATAATCGGCACCTTGGAATATGCCCTGATTTCACGGCAAACCTGCCAGCCGTCCATTTTGGGCATCATCACGTCAAGAATAATTAGGGAGATATCCTTCTGCGCATAAAAAAGATCCAGCGCTGCGCTTCCGTCCTCCGCTTCCAGCACTTCATAGTTGCTTTTGACCAAAAAGTCCTTCACCAGCTTCCGCATCCTGCTTTCATCATCCACCACCAAAATTTTCAGCCGCTCCATAAAATACCCTGCTCCTTTTTTTGCATTTCCCCCTATTACGTATAGTATAACCGGAAAATATGTAAAAACTGTGAAAACCGCAGGTTATTCTTCCACTGTCATCTGCCGTTCCCTTTCCCTTAACAGGTTTTCCTTTTCCGTCAGTTCCTGTTCCCATGCCGCATACTTATTGACTAACGTCCGTTCATAATTCAATATGTTCGGCTGGTCACCGGT
>CAJUMD010000175.1 GCA_910587275.1 uncultured Kineothrix sp. | reverse complement strand
ATTGAGCCTATTTTTTTTCGGCTCAGTTTTTCATAGATTACTTGACACTACCTTTTCCTGTTTCCCATTATCCGGCAGCGGAAAAAGATTCCGCTGCCACCGCCTGTCCGTTATCCCGTAATGCGCTTATCCAGCTTTTTGGACAGTTTTGTACCGATTACCTGAAGAACCTGTACCAAAATGATTAAAAGTACCACCGTTACAATCATGATATCCGCCTGATAGCGGTAATACCCGTAACGGATTGCCACGTCGCCAAGACCGCCGCCTCCGACCACACCCGCCATCGCCGAATAACCGAGGATGGTTCCCAGCGCAATCGTGGCTCCCACAATTAAGGAGGGCCTTGCTTCCGCCAAAAGCACTTTCCAAACGATGGTTCCTCTCCCCGCACCCATGCTCTGCGCCGCCTCAATCACCCCTTTGTCCACTTCCAACAGGGAAGATTCCACCAAACGGGCAATAAAAGGAGCCGCCGCTATGGTCAGCGGGACAATCGTCGCTGCCGCGCCGTAGCTTTTCCCCACCACCAAACGGGTGAAGGGAATCAGCAGCATCAGCAGAATCAAAAACGGAACGCTCCGCACCACATTTACCAGCGCATCCAATACCTTATATACCACCGCATTCAAAATCTTATATACCGCCGCATTCGGGCGGAGCCCGTCTTTTGCAGTCACCACTAACAGGATTCCCAGCGGAAGCCCAAGCGCATAAGCAAACACGGTGGAAGTCAGCGTAATAAATAACGTTGTTCCCGTTTCTTTTACCAGCATCATAATCGTCGCGTTATCCCACATAATGTTCCAGTTCCTCCACTTCCAGTTTTCTTTCCTTTAAATAGGCAATCATTTTTTCCGCAACCGCCTCATCCTCCGGAAGCTGTAAAATCATCTGCCCGTGCGCCACGCCGCCAATGTCTTTCGTATCCGCAAGCAGGATGTTCGCCGGCTCCTTACATGCCAGCACCATATTGCCGATAACCGGCTCAAAGGAGGAATTCTCCTTGAACACAATGCGGATACAACGCTTCCCTGTCGCCAGGTTTCTCCCGATTTCCCCGGACTCCGTCCCACCCTGGAACACCAGCTTCCTCGCCGCACGGGTGCGCGGTCTGGTGAACACTTCCTCCACCGTCCCCGTCTCCGCCAGGCATCCTCCGTCGATAATCGCCACATGGGTACAGATTTCCTGCACCACCGCCATTTCATGGGTGATAATAATAATCGTAATGTCGTACTTCTCGTTAATGTCCTTTAACAGCGCCAAAATGGATTTCGTCGTGGTTGGGTCCAAAGCGCTGGTAGCCTCGTCACACAGCAGGATTTTCGGATTGGTGGCAAGCGCCCTTGCAATCGCCACCCTTTGTTTCTGTCCGCCGGAAAGCTGCGCCGGATAAGCGCCTGCTTTCTCGGACAACCCGACGATTTCCAGCAGTTCCTTTGCCCTCTGCCTCGCTTTCTTTTTCTTCTGCCCGGCAATTTCCAGCGGAAAACAGATGTTATCCAACACCGTGCGCTGCATGAGCAGGTTAAAATGCTGGAAAATCATGGCAATCTGCATCCGGATCTGCCGCAGTTCCTTTCCGGACAGCGCCGCCAAATCCTTTCCCTCTACCACCACGGTACCCGTGGTGGGCTTTTCCAGGAAATTCAGGCAGCGGACAAGGGTACTTTTTCCCGCACCGCTCATACCGATGATGCCGTAAATCTCCCCTTTATGGATATCCAGGTTGATGCCCTTTAAGGCTTCCACCGTGTTTTCTTTTCCTATGAATGTCTTGCCGACATCCTTTACCTGTATGATCGTTTCCATATACCGTGTACTCCGTTTCCAACCGTTTTCCTTTTTAGCCGCATCGTACCGGTTCCCGGCGCAATGACAGACAACACCCGATACAGTCCGTATCATACCACAAACTGTCATTTTCCGCAAGCCGCCGTACCTGCGCCCGCCGAAACCGTTTTTGCTGTTGTTACTGTTCTGCCGGTCAGGGACTGCTTACGCTTCACCCCCGGAAAACATCGGCGTGGACAGATAACGGTCGCCGGAATCGGGCAGCAGCGCCACAATAATCTTCCCCGCATTTTCCGGTCTTTTCGCCAGCTCTTTTGCCGCATGGAGCGCCGCACCGGAAGAAATCCCGACCAAAATCCCCTCCCTCTCTGCCACTTTCCTGCCTGCGGCAAACGCATCCTCATCTTTCACGCGTATAATTTCGTCATAAATCCCGGTATTCAGCACGGAAGGCACAAAACCTGCCCCGATACCCTGTATCTTATGGGAGCCGGCCTTACCGCCGGAAAGCACGGGGGAAGACTCCGGCTCCACCGCCACCACTTTCACCTGCGGGTTTTTCGCCTTTAAATAAGCGCCCACGCCCGTAACGGTTCCCCCGGTTCCCACGCCTGCCACAAAAATATCCACTTTTCCGTCCGTGTCCCGCCAAATTTCAGGACCCGTGGACGCCTCGTGCACGGCAGGATTCGCCGGATTGTCAAACTGTCCCAAAATAACCGCCCCCGGAGTGGCATCTCTCAGTTCCTCCGCTTTCGCAATGGCGCCTTTCATTCCCTTCGTTCCGTCCGTCAGCACCAGCTTAGCGCCGTACGCTTTTAACAGGTTCCTGCGCTCCACGCTCATCGTTTCGGGCAGGGTCAGAACCGTCCGGTATCCTCTGGCTGCCGCCACCGCTGCCAATCCGATTCCTGTATTACCGGAAGTCGGCTCGATAATTGTCGCCCCTTCCTTTAAGATGCCCTTTTTTTCCGCATCCTCAATCATGGCAAGCGCCACCCTGTCCTTCACGCTGCCCGCCGGATTCAGATACTCCAGTTTCGCCAAAACCACCGCATTTTCCACGCCTTCCGCCTTCATATAATTCCCGACTTCCAGCAACGGGGTATTCCCGATTAATTCCGTTGCGCTTTTCTTAATGTCCGCCATTTTATCACCATACTCCCTTCCTTTTTCCTTCCGGTTTTTACCGGCACTTTTCCTGTTCTTTGCCAACTTCTGCTTTGTGTTTGGCTTTTTTATTCCCTACTAATTTGGTAGGTTTATTATGAATTGTATGTTAACACTTAAAAAACAAGATGTCAAGTTTTTTCCAATTTTTATTTTTACAACATAACAGTTCAGCCTGAAATGTTATGTTCGTGGGTGAGTGCGGACGCACGGGAGGGAGTTTTTTGGGGGGCGGCGGCAGCGGGATTGCCTGTCCCGGTTTTCCGTGCACTTTTTTCGGCTGGGAGTTTCTAAGCAGAATGGCACAGGTTTTCACAGGCTGCGGGATGCCCTCTATCGGCATCCATGCCGAATCGGGCTAAACCGTGCATCCATGCACGGTT
>CAJUMD010000174.1 GCA_910587275.1 uncultured Kineothrix sp. | reverse complement strand
GCCTCTCCTTCTCCCATGCATCCGATTACGTGATTATCATCGACCGCGCACCGGCAGGAAACGAAAGCAACGGCAGCGGCAGCGAAGACCGGGAAGAAAACAACGGAAGCGAAGAACAAAATGAAAACAACGGAAGCGAAGACCGGGAAGAAAACGACGGCAGTGAAGACCTTGGGGTAAGCCCGCCGGCGGACCAAAGCAACAGCCAACGGCAAACAGCCCCTGACGGAAACAACGGAGACCGGAATGGTTCCGGTACGGATACCGGCAGGCCAAAAAGTCCGAAAACAGGAGAATTTTAAACCGGGCAGGGAAGATTCCCTTCCCTGCCCGGCTCCTTTAAAAAAGAGGCTCCTATACCGTCTTCACATCGCCACCTCCCGCCCCGTCTTCCTTTTCCATCAGTTTCACCAAACGGCTCGTTCCCAAACGGTCTGCCCCCAAACGAAGGAATTCCTCTGCGTCACCAAAAGAAGCAATTCCGCCTGCCGCTTTTATTTTCACGTCTTTTCCCACATACTCCCGCATTAACGCCACATCCGCAAAGGTTGCGCCCGACGTGGAAAAGCCGGTGGATGTCTTGATATATTCCGCCCCTGCGTTTGTTACGATTTCACACATTTTCTTCTTTTCCCCATCCGTCAGCAGACAGGTTTCAATGATGACCTTCAGGATTTTCCCGCCGCATGCTTCATGCACCTTACGGATTTCATCTTCGATTTCCCCGTACTTTTTATCTTTTAAACCGCCGATGTTAATGACCATGTCGATTTCTTCCGCCCCGCTGCGGACGGCATCCTCCGCTTCAAATGCCTTCACCGCCGCGGTACTGTATCCGTTAGGGAAACCGATGACCGTACAGATGGGCAGTTTCCCTTCCACATATTCTGCCGCCCGCTTCACGTAAGATGCCGGTATGCAGGCGGACGCCGTCTTATATTTCATCCCACCGTCCAGGATTTGACGGATTTCCTCCCATGTCGCCGTCTGCGTGAGCAGTGTATGGTCTACTTTTCTGAGAATTCCTTCTATTTTTGTTCCGGTTATTCCATCCTTTTTATCCATAAAACATCCCTTTCCTTTTCATTGTTGCATCTCTTTACAACCGACACAGCCCGTTACACCAACTGTCCAAGCACGGAATGCCCTATGGTTCCTTCCGGCATATCCAGTCCGAAATTATCCGCAACCGTCGCCCCGATCACCGCAAAATTATCTTCATCGGGCAGTTTTCCCGCACCCTCCATGGATGGGGAATACGCAAGAAACGGGACTTTCTCCCTTGTATGGTCCGTTCCGGTATGGGTCGGGTCATTCCCATGGTCCGCCGTCAGAATCAGCAAATCGTCTTCGCGCAGTACCCCAAGCAGCGTCCCCAGTTTTTCGTCAAACCGCTCCAGTTCCGCCGCATAGCCTTCCACATCCCTGCGGTGTCCCCACAGCGCATCGAAATCCACCAGATTCACATAGCACAGACCCGTAAAATCCCTGTGCGCAATCTCTATCGTCTGTTCCATCCCGTGGACCGAACTTTTGGACTTGTTGGACTCCGTCAACCCTTCCCCATCGAAAATATCAAAAATTTTCCCGACGGAAATCACGGCAAACCCGGCATCCTTTAAAACGTCCAACGCAGTTCGCCCATAGGGTTTGAGGGCATAATCATGGCGGTTGCTGGTACGCTTAAATTCCCCCTTCTTCTTTCCGGTGTAAGGTCTTGCAATGACGCGTCCCACCTTCCACTCATCCTTCCTCGTAATCTCCCTGGCGATTTCGCAGCAGCGGTAAAGTTCTTCCAGTCCGAACGTTTCCTCGTTCCCGCAAATCTGCAGCACGGAATCCGCCGAAGTATATACAATCATATGTCCCGTGGCGATTTCCTCCTCCGCCAGCTCCTCCAAAATTTCCGTCCCGCTTGCGCTCTTATTGCCGATGATGGTACGCCCGGTCCTCTTGGACAGTTCCTCCAACAGTTCAGACGGAAACCCGGTTTCCGTAAACGTGCGGAACGGTTTCGTGATATGCAGCCCCATCATTTCCCAATGCCCGGTCATTGTATCTTTGCCCGTGCTCGCTTCTTTTAATTTCATGTAATAACCCATGGGCTTTTCCACGGGAGCCACGCCCGCCATGGGATGCAGGTTCGCCAGTCCCAGATTCCGCAGGTTCGGAATCTTTAAGCCGCTTACGGAAGCGGCAATATGCCCTAAAGTATCCGTTCCCGCATCGCCGTAGGACGCCGCATCCCCAAGCGCCCCCACACCCAGCGAATCAAGGACAACCGTAAAAATACGTTTAAATTTCCTCATTATTTTCCGCCTCCTTTTCCGTCACCGCTCCTGCGGGTAAACCAATCCCCAATCCCTGCGGATGGAATCCATAAGCCCCATCATGGATATGCTGTCTTCCAAAGGCATGGAATGGCTCTGCAGCCTGCCGTTTCCGATGCATTCCATGCATTCCAGGAATTCATATTCGTACCCCGTAATCTGCTCTGGCACTTCCGTGCGCTGCACCAGCCGGTCATCCGTACCATATACGGAAATGCTCTGTGGATTGTTGATGTTTTCCACCACAATATATCCCTTCTCCCCGTAAAAGATACCTTTCCGGTCCGACCGTCCGTAGATGCCGTGGGTCAGGACTGCCACCCGCCCATCCTTATACATAAGCGTAATGCTTTCCATTCCGTCCACACCCGTATCCGTAAACCGGACAGAAGACTCAATGCGTTCGATTTCCTCTCCAAAATGCATCACCGCAAAGTTTAACCCGTACACACCCACATCCAACAGCGCGCCTCCCGCCAGTTCCGGCAGGACAATTCTCGGCTTCCCGCTGATGGGATAAGACAGGTTCGCCGTCAGCATGGATACCCTTCCTATGATTCCGCTGTCCAAAATGTCCTGAATCAATTTGCGGGAAGGCATGTATCTGGTCCAAATCGCCTCCGCAACAAAAACCCCCGCCTTTTGCGCCAGTTCTTTCACTTCCCGCGCCTGTGCGGCATTCATGGTAAAGGCTTTCTCACACAACACGGGTTTCCCGTGCCGGATGCACATCTTCATTTCCTCATAATGGCAGGAATGGGGCGTCGCGATGTAAACAAGCTCCACCTCCGGGTCCGCTGCCAGTTCTTCATAACTGCCGTATGCCTTTGCAAAACCGTATTCTTCCGCCGCCTCCCGCGCACGCTCCTCCGTGCGGGACGCGATGGCATGACACTGCGCATTTTCCATGCCTTTTAACGTGGGAACAATTGTCTTTACGATTCCTCCGGTTCCTAAGATACCGATTTTCATATATATAATCCGCCTTTCTGCGAAAGGCACCGATGGGGTTATGAAACCC
>CAJUMD010000173.1 GCA_910587275.1 uncultured Kineothrix sp. | reverse complement strand
TCTACTACAATGCCAAAATCAGAGAATGAAATGTTAATATTGTAAAGAAGGAATATGGCGTATAATTGGCAATTATGAGAGTGACGGAATATCGGATGAGGTTAGGCGGGAAACAGGCCAAATATTTGTAGGGTGTTTTTGTTTTTGTATTTATGAATAGGGGTAAACTATATGACTTTATTATTTTATAGATATTATTCTTGTTATTGAACTAACTGTTTTTCGGCATGCGCATGGAACGTGTAGAAACCGACAGCAGAAGGCGTGTCCCGTAACCGGGAAGCGCAGTACGTGCCGGACTACCTCGGCAACCCGTGCAGCGGGCTGGCGGCGTATGAAACGGGAGCCGGGAGCATCCGGACCGTCTTCGGGAGGGGTACCACAGGCTGAGCCAAAGCACGGCAGGCGGCAGGACCTTCTTCCAGTCCGATATCTACGGGAGCCCGCTGTTTGCGGCGGACGGACAGGGCACGGTGCTGCAGTATGCGGGGCGCGGTATCTGGGGGAACCTGAAGGACGGGACGGAAATCCTGCCCGAATTCGTGGAGAACATGGGATTTACCAGCTACCGTTATGACCCGGTGACAGGGAAGCACTTTGCGCATGCGAGGTTCTATGACGACGCGAATGGCAGGATGCTGGCGCCGGACCCGGTGAGGAGGGATTTGAACGGGTACCGGTACTGCGGCAATGACCCGGTGGATTACGTGGATCCCACGGGTGAGATAGGAATCCTCGGGCGGACAGTCATCGGAGGCGCCCTCGGCGCCGTCATAGGCGGTGCAGGAGGGTTCATCAGTTCCGCCGTGTCCCAAAAACTGGGCGGGGGGAAGGTTGACTGGAAAAAGGCAAAGGGGGAAGCCATAAAAGGTGCCATTACCGGGGCGGTACAGGGAGGCATGGTTGCTTCCGGCGTGAAAATCCCCAAAGCGGCTGCAAATGCCGCCAATTTCCTTGCGGGAACCATTGGAAGCGCGGCGGAACAGAAATTTGCCAGGGGAAGGGTAAGCGCCGGTAGGAGCATCCTGGGCGGGCTTGCCAACATGGCAGGGAATTCCAAGTACGGTACCGGAAAGCTGGATAACTGGAAGGATGCCGCAGTCCGCGGGGTGAAAGCCGGAGGGCTTTATGCCGGGCTGGGATACCTTGCGGATGTGGTGGATCCGGCACCCAGGCTGGATGCGGCAGGTGCGGCAGGGCTCATGGCAGGGATGGCAGGCAGCCTGCTGGTGCGTAACCCGGGAAGGTGCGGAAGCCCCAGCCCGTTCCAAACAATGCTTGGATACGGCATGGCGAAGGGATACCGGTACGGTGTATCACAGACGGGTTTCGGGAACCGGAAAAGACCCAGCTTTACAGGATTCCTATGTGAAGGGCTGCGCGGGGCAGTTACCGGCGGGGTTTCCAGTGTGGCGTTTTATGGGCTCAATAAGGGGATTGTGAAGCTGTGGGATGGGTTTTGGGCTGGTAAAGATAGCAGAGTAACTATAAATAATCAAGCTGATTTTGTAGTTGCACCTGGAGGGGTGGCATATACTGCTGCTGATTATGCCAAGATGTCATCTTTTGAATGTCCTTCAACTTTGTATCACTATACTACAAAAACAGGAATGAGAGGAATATTAGAGTCTCAACAAATAAATCCTTCTATAAAGGAATTGGCTGTGAAAGATGCAAGAATGGGAAGTGGGCAGTATCTTACAGATATAATTCCAGGTTCAAGGACAAAAGGACAGATTTCTTATGCTTTGTTTGGAATACCGTGGAATACAAGAAAGGTATCTAATTATATCGAAATTAGTACATCTAACTTAAACTTATTGAAGGGTAGGGAGGGTATATATTATGTTCCAAGCACAAGTGCGTTAGATTTGACAAATAGAATTATAAGTTATGGAGAAACAGGAAAAGGAGGGTGATTTATGGAATATATTCAACTTGAATGGTTTCATGATGTGGCAGAGGATCCGTGTATTATTTATTCTGAAATTAATGGGCAGCGTTATGAAGTTAGAAAAATTGCAGCATTTAAGGATGGTACCTATATGAAATGTAATGAAGAAATGATTAATTCTCAGATTGAATTGGCAGATGTGCCATTTCCGGTGAATCTTGAAGAAATAAATCAGGATAAACAGTTTTATGCAAAATATATTAGTAAGGAGGAATTTCAAGAAAAATGGGAAAATTGTTGAAGGACATTGTATTATGTAAAAAAAGTAAAAGTATGTTTTAATAAAATTCAAGCTGTTTTGAATGGGTTTAGTTTTTCAACTTATGATATAACATAGTAATTCAATGGATTTTTTCTTCTTTAAATTATTTAACAATGATTAGGAAGGAAGTGCTGTTGAGCCAGATTTATATTTTATTTAAAGAATAATTTGATATCAGAGACAGTTGCCGGGTTATACTTGAGACTGTCTCTGATTATTCATTTCTTTTGAAATTTGTATTAGGTTTTTGGCATATCCATGACGGAGGACGGCGTGGCGTACGGCTTCGGGTATGACCGGTGCGGAAACCTGACGGAGGAACGCCGAGGGGAATCCGTGGGGCGCCAGTACGTGTATGACGCCGCGGGACGGATGGCGCTCGGGAAGAATCCGGAGGCCGGTGAGGAAAGCGTTTATTCCTACAATGCCCTCGGCATGTGCGTGGGGAACGTGCGGAAGACGGCGGCGGAAGGCGTGTCCCGTAACCGGGAGGTGCAGTACGTGCCGGACTACCTCGGCAGCCCGTGCAGCGGACTGATGGCGTATGAAACGGGAGCCGGGAGCATCCGGACCGTCTTCGGGCAGGGGTACCACAGGCTGAGCCAGAGCACGGCAGGCGGCAGGACCTTCTTCCAGTCCGATATTTACGGGAGCCCGCTGTTTGCGGCGGACGGACAGGGCACGGTGCTGCAGTATGCGGGGCGCGGTATCTGGGGGAACCTGAAGGACGGGACGGAAATCCTGCCCGAATTCGTGGAGAACATGGGATTTACCAGCTACCGTTATGACCTGGTGACAGGGAAGCACTTTGCGCATGCGAGGTTTTATGACGACGCGAACGGCAGGATGCTGGCACCGGACCCGGTGAGGAGGGATTTGAACGGGTACCGGTACTGTGGCAATGACCCGGTGGATTACGTGGACCCGGACGGTGAGCTTCCGCACATCCTCGGGGGAGCCCTGCTTGGCGGTTTCATAGGCGGTGCAGGAGGTTTTATCAGTTCCACCGTGTCCCAGGTAAAGGAAAGCGGGAAAGTCAACTGGAAAAAGTCGTGGGGTTCTGCCGCAAACGGCGCCATTGTCGGCGCGGCGCAGGGCGGGCTGGCTGCGTCGGGTGTGGGAATACCCGCGGCATTCGGCATCAACTTCCTTGCGGGGACGGCCGGGAACGCGGCGGAGCAGTGGTTTTCCAAAGGGAAGGTCAACATAGGAAGGAGCATCCTGGGAGGGATTCACAATGCGGCCGGCAATGCCCTTTACGGAACGGAACCGATAAAGAACGTAGGGGATGCCGTAATACGCGGGATGAAAGCCGGTGCCGCAGGCGGCGGGCTGGGATACCTTGCCGGTCTTATGGAGCAGGGCTCCGGATGGGGAAGGACGGGGAACGGGCTCC
>CAJUMD010000172.1 GCA_910587275.1 uncultured Kineothrix sp. | reverse complement strand
TAATTCCCCCATGAATGGGGGTCAGGGGGTTGAGGTGTCGAAGACACTTTTTTACCAAAAACGGAGGTGAGACAGCTTGAACATCAAGAAAGTGGATGACAGGCCAATGGTGATCCACACAAAGGAAAAGCCTAAAGTCCATGTAAAGGGAGCGCCTGAAACAAAAATCAAGGGCAGGAATATCCTTACCGTACAGCATGGACCGAAAATTGCCGGGACTGTGGCGGAGAAAAACGTGGCAGACGGGAAGATAAAGTTAAAAAGGAGTTCCGTCCATGTTACGGATAAAAGGAAAACAGTGCAGGCAAGAACGGCGGCTGACGGCATGGAATACAGGGGCAGGAACGGAGGCGGAACCGTACAGGACAGAAAAGGGAACGGAACCACACAAGGCAGAAGCGGCGCAACTGAACAGGGCAGAAGCGGCGGCACTGCACAAGGCAGAAATGAGGGCAGAACCGCACAAGGCAGATATGCGGACAGGAACACGCAGGGCAGACCGGGGAAGGAACAGGAAGTGCGGCAGTCCGTGAATAAAGAAAACCGTATGTACGCCCAGTACCGTACAGCGAAAGCGGAAAAAGAGGCGGCAGTCAAAAAGAAACCCGTCCTTCCGCCCGGTATTGCTTCAGTAGCGGCTGGGACTGCATTAGATGAAATGGAAGGCGGCAGTGAAGTCCATGATGCGTACATGGCGGCTTACACGCTGGCGAAGCATGCCACAAATGCCGTGGATGCGGGCAGGAACCTTTACCGTTCAAAGGCGGCAAAAGCAAAACAGGATAAACTCAGGAAAAAACAGTCCAGAAGCCGTATCAAGGAAAAAGCTGTAAAGGAAAGTGCGGTCAAGGCAGCAAGGAAAACCGCACAGGCGGCGGCAAAGGAAACTGCCAGAGAGACAGGGAAAAAAGCGGCGAAAGAAACATCAAAAGCTGCGGCAAAGACGGCAGGAACAGGGGCAGGCGGCGTACTAGCCGGAATTGCAGCGGGCGAAGCCGCCGGGATTGCTATGGATAAGCGTGATACAAAAAATTCCACAAGAAACCGTATGATAAAACTGTTTGTGGCAAAGCTGCGGCAGGAAGATAATCAGGACAGTATCGGCAAGGCATTAAAGGACATCGTGCTGATGCGTTTTTCCATGATGGCAAAGTATATCGTGCGGTATGTGGGGCTGTTCCTGCTTGCGCTGTTTGCGGTAGTGGCGCTCATTGCACTCCCGATCATTGCTGTCATAGCAATTATTTACAATTCGCCGTTTGCGGTATTCTTCCCGTCCATATCGTCGGGGGAGACAACACAGGAAGTCCTGTCGGCGTATGTGTCGGAATTTAATGATGAGGTCAATGCGGAACTGAATAACCATGCCGGATATGACACAAGCGAAAAAATCTATGTAAATTATGAGGGTTCCGGCACACCGGACAATTTCTGTGACATTCTCATGGTCTACATGGTAAAGCACGGGGACGGCGATACGGCAACTGACATGACGGATAAGGCAAAGCAGAACCTGAAAGCTGTCTTTGATGATATGTGCAGCTATCTTAAGTATGACGGGGCAGTCCACGGACGGGGCGGCGGTGTCCACCTACACGAACACATGGCAGGTGGTGGCGGCAGGGACGCCGCTTTATGTGGTTTCCAATATTGCGGAATATGCCAACATGAACATGGTGTTTATCTTTGGCGGGATTATGGTTTCCATATTCATCGGGCATGATTATAAGAGCGGGTATGTGAAGCAGTTATTTACCACCCATGCGAAAAAACAGGATTACATGATGTCGAAATCTTTGGCGGGGGCATTTTCCATGTCCTGCATGTGCCTTACATACATGGCAGGGACGATAGTGGCGGGAATGATATCCGGGAAATCCTTTGCGGTCAATGCAGGTTCCCTGCTGATTGCGGTTTTGGGTAAAATGGTCATGAGCCTTGGATGGGCAAGCCTTTATACTTTCCTGAATGTTATTTTCAGAAGATATTTTGGAATTTCCATTGCCTCCTCATTCTTTTTGGGGACTGGCATACTGATTATAGGCGCGGCGGCAGTTGTGGGAAATTCCCCGGTGCTTAATCTGTTCCTGTATGGTTCATCGGTCTATGCGTGCCTTTCCAGCAATATCATGACACTGCTCACCTGCCTTGCGGTTTCCGCAGCCTGGGCGGTCATTTACACGGCGCTTGGCACGCTGATTCTCTCAAGAAGCGATGTATATTGAAAAGGAGGCGGTTCAACATGAATGGAAAAGTTGCAGAAAATGCAGTAGAAATCAGGAATCTTACAAAAAACTTCGGCAGGAAACAGGTGCTTAGGGACCTAAATATTACCGTCCCTGTGGGAGCAATCTACGGCTTTATCGGGGAGAACGGGAGCGGAAAGTCCACGACGGAAAAGCTGATTTGTGGGCTGATTATCCCAAATGGGGGGCAGATAAAGCTCTTTGGAAGGGACTATACGGATACAGATGTTAGGGCAAAGGTCGGCGTACTGATTGAAGCTCCCGGCTGTTTTCCCAATTACAGTGTGTGGAACAACATAATGCTTCAGGCTGCAAATTTAGGAATCTCCCATAAGTCGGATGAGGTAAGGAAAGCCCTGAAGATAGTCAGGATGGAGGGTTCCGCCTCCAACAAATACAAGAACTGCTCCCTCGGTATGAAACAGAGGATAGGCATTGCGATGGCGCTGCTTGGAAATCCGGCTCTGCTTGTGCTGGATGAACCGATTAACGGTCTGGATGCGGACGGCATGAGGATTATGAGGGAGGTGCTGGTGGACATTACAAAGAACTATCAGTGTACTGTCCTGATTTCTTCCCATATCCTCGGTGAGCTTGAAAAGATTGCCACACATTACGGAATTGTCCGTGGTGGGGAAATGATAAAAGAGATGACGGCGGAGGAACTGGACAGAGGGTGCCGTACTTATGTTGCGCTAAAGACAAGGGATATGGACAGGTCGAAAGCCCTGCTTGCCGGAAGGTATTCCCATGTGGCGGAAGAAAATGGGTACATTCGTGTCTATGATGCAGGTAAACCGGAAGATATTGTGTCTTATCTGTATGAAAACAATATTCTGGTGAGTGAGATCCGGACGGATAAGATTGGTCTGGAGGAATACTATATTGACCTGATGAACGAGAAGGAGGGGAGATAACATGGAGATGAAATGGAAACACAACAGCTTTGGCAGGAGACTGAAAAGTATGCTGGCAGTGGATTTTCGCAGGATGTTCACCATGAGACTTTTATACATTATGCTGGGCATCTGCCTTGCCATGCCGGTATTGACGCTCGTTATGACAACGACGATGAGCGGCGGCGATACGGCAGGCTCACAGATGGGCGTGGAAACGGTAATGGATTCCGGCAATGCCAGAGGGCACACAAGGGGTGCAGGTCGGCAGACAGGCGGGGGAGCCGCACCGGAAGGTTTCACCAATGCGTGGCAGGCAATCGGTTCCGTAAGCGGGGAAGGCTCTGCCATGAACATGAACCTGATGAGCATGTGCAATATCAATATGCTTTATTTCTTTATAGCGGTTCTCGTCTGCCTGTTTGTGTCGGAGGATTTCAAGAGCGGATATGCGAAAAACCTGTTTACCGTCCGCCCGAAGAAGGGCGATTATGTCATACCTTAATCCGTGAAACTCAGATTTATTAAATACCTGCAAAGTCTGTGATTAT
>CAJUMD010000171.1 GCA_910587275.1 uncultured Kineothrix sp. | reverse complement strand
CGCTCTTCCGATCTGTTGCTTTCAGGCGGCACTGTCTGACGAACGGAGTGAGGAGTTTGCCGCCGTAACCATAAACCGCTTGCAGGAAAACGATTAGAAATACCCCGTTTTTGCAGCCAGGTTTTTCGTCCATGGGCAGGGCGGCAGACACGGACGCAGCATGGATTCCCCTGGCGCGTCCCCCCTCTCCTTTTCCTCCCCCTTACCCGCCCTGAAAATACCGAGCCAATATCTCCTTCATATAATAATACCTTCTCGCATAAGAGTTCTCCACCCGTATCAGTTCAAACCCGTGTTCCCTGCAGATCTCCTGCTTCTTCCTGTCCCGCTCCTGTACATACCCATCCCCCCGGTGTTCCCTTCCGTCCAGTTCCACCGCCAGTATGGGAGTCCGCCCGCCCGGGACTTTTTCATATACCACGAAATCAAACCGCCCCGTATCAAACAACTCCTTATAGCGTTCATCCCCGTCAAACGCCTCGTCAATGCCGACCTCCCGCGACACACTGCATTTTCCCTGCGTGTTCAGCACATTATCCAGCGCATGGTTTAACGTGGTTAAAAAAGCGGCCTCCAATTCCGTACTGTACGGTTTGATACCAAGCGCACGGGATGCGCTTCCCCTGGGAGTCACCTCCGACGTACCGTTTGTCTGCACATACTGTACCAATTCGTACAAATCGTCCTGTCCCTCTTTTTTATGCAGCCGTTCCAATTCCTTTCTGCTGGACAGAACAATCAACTGTTCCCTGGCACGGGAAGTCGCCACGTTAATCAGTTCCTTATTGTTTTTCAGCCATTCATAAGTCGCGCTGCCCGTCTGTTCCGTCAGAGCAAGGGAAAAAAGCACGACGTCCTTTTCGTCCCCCTGAAAGGCATGGACCGTACCGCAGGTTACGTTTCCGATTCCGTTTTCCTTAAGCAGACCGTTGATATATTCCCTTTGGTTGGCAAAAGGGGTAATGACGCCGATATTCTTATCCCCGTTTTCCTTCGCATACGCCACGATTTCCTCCGCCTCCCTCGGCGCGGTATTTTTCTGGCAGGCAGTGTTCTCCGTGATATCCTTAAATACCAGCGGATTCTTTTCTTCGCTGGCGCTGTCAATCACCAGTTTATTGTTGTAATACTTCCGGTTATTGAAATGAATAATCTGTTCGTTGCACCGGTAATGATGGCTCAAAAGGATTTCCACGCTGACCGCATCGCAGGCGAGAAACGTCTTGTAAATGGAATTTGCAATGTAATCATATTCTTCCGTCACTCCGTAAATCCTGCGCAGTTTCGCATTGTCTATGGCGTTTAGCAGGATGACCGGGCTGAGCTGCTGCGGGTCTCCCACTAACATCAGGCTCTTACCCCTGATAATCGGTACCAGGGACACAGCAATATTCCCCTGGCTTGCTTCATCCATCACCACCATGTCGAAATATGTCCCCGGCTCCCCGATTTTATGGGCGGATATGGATGTGGTGGCGATGATGGGGAAAATGCGCTGGAATTTTTTTAAGTTTTCCTCTTTTTTTAAATAAGCGTTAAACTGTTTTACCTTTTCCTTCTCATCCTCACAGTATACGATTTCCAGCAAATCTCCGTTTTTCGGCTCCTTCAGCCTTTGGATATATTTTGCCGACGTATAATACAGATATTTACGGAATTCCTCCTCATTCTCAAACACCAGCCGCAAGGCTTCCTCCCCCGTCACTTCCCCGGTTTCCAAAAGCCTTTTTTCCACCTCCGCAAGCTGGATTCCCTGCAACTGTGTCTGGAATGTCAGGTGACGGTTTTCCTCCATCAGTTTTTCAATCGCCTCCTTTTTTTCCAAAAGCTCCAAACGCTCCTCATGCCGCATCAGAAGTTCCGTCAGCTTACGGGTACGGACGACTTTGTCGTCCTTGTTCCTCTCAAGCGTACTGTCATAAATCCTGACATCCTTGACCTGCTCGTACAATTCCCGGATATCATCCAATGCCTCCGCCACACGGTCGTCGCTCCCCAAACGGATAACCGGAAACGGAATCACCCATTTCCCAAGGTAAGGTATGTTCTGCAGCCTGCCGCACACCCCGTCGATGGGATGGTTGTTGTAAGATGCAAACAGCACGGTCTTTTCGTTGAAAAAAGCCGTCACGATGGTATTGACAATAGTATTGGTTTTCCCCGTTCCGGGCGGTCCCTGGATGTATGCCAAAGGATACTTCATGGCATTATGGATGGCAAGAAGCTGGTCCAGGTTAATCCTGCCGTTCAGCAGGGCAATGGGATAATTCTTCCTCCGGTCTGCCTGTTTGAGCATGTCCCCGAAAAAAGCCCGTACCGGATAAGTAACGGCATCGTCCGCATACATTTTATGAATGGCTTCATACTCCTTATGCAAATCCAACAGCACGTCCCTGCCGATGGCAATCAGGTAAGGCATATCGTCCACTCCCTGTATCTGCGGGTTGGAAAGCGTGATCCGATCCTTGATAAGCTCCGTGTTTGCCCCGAAATCCTCCAACAGCCCATAGTCCTCCGCATCCAAAAAGCGGCGTATGCTCTGCTTCACCCCGTTTATGGTAAACTCGGTACAGACCGTAATCTCCTCGTCCTGCCTGAGCGTACGCCGTATCACATCCAGTCTCACCTTCCGGTAAGCAAGCACATAAAGCCCCTGCTTCATGTTTACGCTCATCACGTTTAATGCCAACTGTTTGATTTTCCGGTTCCTGTTTCCGCGCTTTACCCCCATTTGGAACTCGCCTACGATTTCCCGGAACTGCTCCTGGTCCAAACTGTATTTTCCGTTCCAATCCCCGTCAAGGCGCCCAATCAGTGCATAATCCGTCTGATAGGGTGTGGCGTCCAAACGGTTGCAGTCCTCCAGGTAGTCCAGTATCTTCAGGTTTGCCACATTTCCGAACAGCTCCTGGTATTTAAAAGGGTTCTGCCGGATGTCCTCAAGAAGCCGTTCTTCCGTATGGAAATAAGAACCGTCTATTACCGAAGCCGACAGAATGGAAGCGATATTCACCCACAGCGTTTTCGTCACATATTTTGCCAAATGCAGCCCTTCCACTCGCATAAACCGGCTCCGCGGATTCATACTGATGATACCCATCCAATACTTCGTCACTTCCCCCTGCTCGTTTTTGTATTCCACACTCAGCCATTTTTCTTCGTGAACCGCCCGGAATATGCTGCGGCAAATATCGTTCATGACTTTTATCCCCCTGTATCATCCATAAAACCGGGCAGAGAAGAAATATTCCCCTACCCGCACGGCAGCCGCCAAATATCCGCACAATTGCAGCTTCCCGGTTCGTTGCTCACATAAATAAAGCATATTTTTGGTGCTCCATATGTTTTCTCATTTCTTCCGGAATATCCAGCTCAAAGGAAACAGCAGTCGGCTCCCCGGCATTCATGTCAGCATAATCCCGATTCCCGGGCGTTTGGTATTTTTTGGTAATCTATAAATATCTGATTCTCTTTTCCCCTTAGGTTAAAAGTGATTGTATACCGCATTATCCATCCTCCATATTCAAATGATATTTATATCCCTGATTATAAATTATTTTCTTATTACCCACAAGATATGTTTATGACCCATTTTCCATGAGCATAACAATTCAGCCTGAAATGTTATGTTCGGGAGTGAGTAGGGACGTAAAAGTCAGGAGCACAACATTTCTTTTTACTCTACCCAGCACGGGAGGGAGTTTTTTGGGGGGCGGCGGC
>CAJUMD010000170.1 GCA_910587275.1 uncultured Kineothrix sp. | reverse complement strand
AGGGAATTGTTTTCCTTTTCTTTTTCCGCCTTATGGATGACTTTCGCCACCAGAATCGCCATCGCCATGCCGGTCAGATACATGGAAAATGCGGCAATACCCGCAAAATCCGGGAAAAACATTTCCGAAAACAGCACATAAATGGGAAGTCTCGCCGAACAGGACATGAAAGGCGTGACAATCATCGTTTTCTTCCGGTCATGTTCCGTTTCCAGCGCGCGGGTCGCCATAATCGCCGGCACCGTACAGCCGAAACCGAGAATCATGGGCAGGAATGCTTTTCCCGAAAGCCCCACTTTCCCCATAATGCCATCCATCACATATGCCACCCGCGACATGTACCCGCTGTCCTCCAATATGGCAAGCGCCAAAAACAGAATGAAGATATTCGGGATAAAAGTCAGGATTCCGCCGACACCCGCGATAATCCCGTCCACCACCAGTGATTTCATCCATCCTGCCACGCCCATGGCAGTGAAAATCCTGTCCGTCCCCGCGGACACCTGTTCCAAAACAACTTCAAAATACCCTTTTAAAAAGTCCCCCACCGTAAAGGTCAGGAAGAAAACAAAGCCCATAATCAGCAGAAACATGGGAACGCCCCATATCGGATGGGTCAGCAGCGCATCCGCCTTATCCGTGCTGTCTTTGCGCCTTTTTTGGTAAAACAGGACCTCGTCCATCATGTTCTCTATGTAATCGTATTTTGCCTGGATGATTTCTTTTTCATAACTCCGGTCCACCACATTGGCAACGGAAATGGGATGCTCCGCCCTTACCGCCTCATCGTCTTCCAGCAGCTTTATGGCATGCCACCGCACGGCGGAGTGGGTGGGATAGTTCGCCTGCATCATCACTTCCAGTTTGGCGAGCTTATCCTCAATGCTGCTTCCGTAGTCCACCACGTCCCCCTTCGGGCCTTCCTCGTAATGGTGTACCACCGCATGGAGCAGGATATCCAGCCCCGTCCTCCTTGCGGCGGAAACCGGAACGACGGGAATGTCCCCAAGCATTTCCGGCAGGCGGTGCAGGTCGATTTCCATGCCCCTTTCCTCCACAATATCCATCATGTTTAATGCCAGCACCACCGGTTTGCCAAGCTCCAGAAGCTGGAGGGTCAAATAAAGGTTCCGCTCCAGGGAGGACGCGTCCACGATGTTGACGATGACCTCGATATCATCGTCCATCACACACTGCCTTGTCACTTTTTCCTCAATGGTGTAACTGGTCAGGGAATAGATGCCGGGGGTATCCACCAGGGTCAGATGGAAGCCCTCGTATTCCGATTCCCCTTCCATCTTCTCCACCGTAACGCCGGGCCAGTTGGCAACTTTTAACTTCGCGCCCGTAATGGCGTTAAACAGTGTGGTTTTCCCGCAGTTCGGGTTTCCGACAAACGCTACATGCACGGTTTTTCCTTTATCAATCATTTCACGGTCAATCATGGATGTACGCCTCCTCTCCTTTTGAGGATTTTTGTCCGTTTTTTACTTCAATGCCGGAAGAAATATGCGCTCCGAGCGCCAGTCTCGTCCCCCGTACCTGAATGATCAGCGCCCCTTTCTTCTTACGGTTTAAAACCTTTATCCTTGTCCCGTCATTCAAGCCAAGCGCCTGCAGTCTCCTGGTCACGGACTCCTCCACATACACGCCGCACACTTCATAAGTTCCGCCCTTTTCACCTTCATACAGAGTCATGGTTCCTCACCTCGTATATTTTGATATTGATTCTCATTACTGTCCATAAAAATTATAGACTCTCTGAAGGCATGTGTCAATATGCAGTTTCCTTTACGTCCTTCACGCTCCCACAGCCCCAACATATAATATATTAAAAATCCATACGAATTATGAAAGGAGTATTATGCAGGATTACAACTTCAACGAATATTTCGACCGTTTTCCGTTAGCGATGGCATACGTGCCATGGCAGCACCTGACGCAGATTTACGAAGATTTGGATAAAGCGTACTGCACCGGAACCATCTTCCCCGAACTGACCAAACCGTTTACAGGAAGGAGATGCGTAAAATGAATTTCAAGATGAGCACGGAGCAGGAAAACATGCTCCATGATATCGGTGTCGTTGATTTCGTCACCGTGGAAATGACGCAATATCTGGACACTCATCCCATGGACCGGGAAGCCATCGAGTATTTTAACCATTATATGCGCATGAAAAACCAAATGATGCGCGACTATGCAAACAAATACGGTCCCCTCTCCCTTTCGGTAGCCGACAACAGTTGCAAGGAATGGAAATGGGCGCTGCAGCCCATGCCATGGGAAGGAGGATGTTAGTCTATGTGGAATTATGAAAAAAGATTACAATACCCGGTAAAAATCACGCAGCCCAATGCCAAACTGGCGCAGGTCATCATTTCCCAGTTCGGCGGTCCCGATGGCGAGCTGGCCGCATCCATGCGCTATCTCTCCCAGCGTTATACCATGCCGTTCCATGTGGCGGGGTTGTTGACGGATATCGGTAGGGAAGCCCCTGAAATGTTCCGCCAGCTTACAGGGCGTTTTCAGAGGCTAACGCTTTTTTTAGCAACTGTCTGTCCTTTAGACAGTTTCCGCCCTGTGGACAGTTTATGCTGCCCGCAACCGTATAGCTCCATTTAAGAGGAAGTAAATTCAGATATACGTCTATGTTTTCTCTGTCGTTAATTACCATTTTGTCAAGTAGTTGTGTATAAAATTCATCCTCGTACTCAATGCCGCCGATAATCTTATCCACGGCGTTTTTAATGTCCTCCATCAGCTCCTTTTGCTTTGCAATTACAACCTGCTGCTTTTCCATGCTTTCCATCATGGATTTCAAGCTGTCAATTTCAGCATCGTATTTTGCCCTAAGAGCCGTAAATTCATCACGGTCAATATCGCCGCTTGTGTAAAGGTCAATCAAATCAGTACGTTTTTTCTGTGCTGCTTCCATTTTATCTTCCAGGGCATTTGTATCTGCGCCTGTCATATCCAGTGAAATCACATGATGAATCGTCTTAATTAAGTTATTTGCTATTTTTTGGCGGTCAATAGTGAGCTGTTTGCAGACAAGATACATAATGTGGATGGCTTCTTCGTTGCGGATGCTTGTTCCAAAGCAGCCCACTTGGTTCCCTGCTTTGTCGATGTGAGGGCTTCCATGCTTTGCGCTCTTAAAACAACGCCATGCCTTATACTGGCTTCCGTCCTTTCGGGTTTTGTATCGGGCAACATAGCTTGCCCCGCATCTGCCGCATTTGATTTTTCCAGAGAACGGATAGCGGTTGCTGTGTTTTGCCTTACCCTCCTGCGAAAGTGATTTTGCATCTAAAATACGGTTTGCCTTATTGAAAAGCTCACGGGAGATAATCGGTTCGTGATGGTCTCTGAGAATGACAAATTCCTCCTGCCCTCGATTGTATTTCTTTTCGTGAGATAGGAAGTCTGGCGTATAGGTTTTCTTCTGTACCAAGTCGCCGCAGTATTTTTCATTGCGTATTACGCGTAAAATAACGGTATTGCTCCATTCTTTCACACGCATGGGATTTATGCCCTCCTCCCGAAGTTCCCGGGCGATAACATGAGTGCCTTTGCCCTCGTCCACAAACTTGCGGAAAATAAGGCGGACGATTTTAGCCCCATCTTCATTGACATACATTTTGCCGTCTTTTACATCATAGCCGAGCATACTGCGTCCGAACACAACGCCTTGTTCCATTTGGCGTTTCTGCCCCCATTTGACACGTTCGGAAGTCTTGCGGCTTTCCTCCTGTGCGATAGAGGACA
>CAJUMD010000169.1 GCA_910587275.1 uncultured Kineothrix sp. | reverse complement strand
GCGTGTGGCTCAGCTTGGTAGAGCGCTACGTTCGGGACGTAGAGGCCGCAGGTTCGAATCCTGTCACGCCGACTGCCGATATTCAGAGGGGTTCCTAAGAGAAAGGAACCTCTTTTTTTAATCCTCCCCCAAATAATCCTTTTCAAAATATTTTTCAATAATGTCAAACGGCGCAGGCCCCATATCCAACAGGAACTTATGAAATTCCAATTCCCGGAATTCTTCCCCCAACGTTTCCTCCGCTTCCTTCCTCATATCCGCAATCTTCAAATACCCCAAATAATATTTCATATAATTACCGGGATTTCCCACAATCTGCCGGTAGACACTCTCCACCAGTTCCTCATCGTCAATTCCCATGATTTCCCCCAGATAATCCGCCGTTGTTTCCATGTCCCAGCCGTAATAATGGATATACAAATCCAACAGCGCCGATATCCCCATATTAATGGAAGAATTATACGCCAGCACCTTTCCCGTCGCCGGTGCAACGCCATTATCAAATTCATAAGCCAGATATTCCACGTAAGTCGCCCATCCTTCCGAATAGCTGGTATATTTTAACAGGTTCCTTAAATGGGATACGCCGCTTTCGTGGAAATAAATATTCTGGTATAAATGTCCGGGATAACCTTCGTGGGCAAGCAGCGTATACAAATCATAGTCTTCGTATTCCTCCGACCCGTTGATATAAATCACGTTATCCTCCGGCCGGTCGATGGGAGGCGCCAGGCAAGCGGCAGGGCTGAACGCATCCTCCAAAGATTCCGGCACATATTTAAGCCGGTACTGTGACTGCGGTATCTCCGGAAACCTGTCTTTAATCTGTCCCTGTAAGTCCGTCAGTATTTCATCCACGCCGGACAGCGCAAATTCATAATCATCCACTTCCTCCATAACTTCCGGGTGTTTTGAAGCCGTCTCCTGCATCTGCTGTATTTCCCAATTCATGCGCCGCAATATCTGCTTTTCCAGCCTGTCCATATTCCGGTATGTAACGCCTGCCGTGGAGCTTAACAGATACTGGTAGTACTCCCGCCCTTTTGGCAGGTAGTAAAGCCCCATGTCATTTCTTCCCGTCCCCTTCAATTCCCCGATACCCTCAATCAGCAGCTCATACGCCGGGATAAAATGCTCCTTCATAATCTGAAGGTGCCTTTCCTCATACGCCTTTTTTTCTTCCGCTGTCACATCTGTCAGCGCATCCAGCTTTTCGGAAAACGTATCCGTCAGGAAACTTTCCTCCGGGTCTTCCAAATACCCTTCGCAGGATTCTATCACCTCATCCGCCGTCGCATCCGACATAAACAGCCCGGCTTCCGATTTCTTCCTTTCATAATCCATGATTTCCCCATAATACCGGTCCATCTGGGAAAGCAGCTCCAAATAATCCTCCACGTCCCGCTTATCATAAAACATATAATCCGCAAACATAAACGGAAGCTCTACCTGCTGCCCCACTACCGGTTTTAACGGATTCGCATACAGTTCAAATCCTTCGCTTGCCAGCTCCGTATCGAGATAATAATCCAGCACTTCATAAGTAAGCTGCTGCTCCTTCGTCAGCAGCTCATATTCCACCCCGGTCAGTTCCTCTTTGACCTCCTGTATGTTTTCCATAATTTCGTCCACATCATCTACGGAATAGTCCCCAAGCGTCACCTCATAATCCTCAATCCCATAGGCTTCGGGATCCGCAATAAAAAAATGAAGGCTCAAGGTATCGCCGGTTATCTCGTCCAAAAACAATCCTTCCGTCATTTCATCAAATTCCTGCCGTACCCTCTCCGCTTTCTGCCTCCCCCAAGGCGTATCCGCCGAAGAACACCCGGACAGCAATATTCCTGCAGACAGCAAAAACACAACTGTATTTTTCCACAACTTCCCTCTTTTGTCCATACACAACCTACCCTTCTTATCCGTCACATCCGTAAAAAGTATCCATAACACTGTCATTTTACCACAATCCATCATACAATACCATATGTCACATTGATACCATATGCAATGATAGGCATTTATCCTGGAAGGGATTTCAAAGGCAGAAACACGGGCAGGAATTTTTTGCGGCTGCAGTAGCACTGCTGCCGCGAAAAATTCCTGCCCGTGCGTCCATCTAAAAGACATTAATCCAAACTGTCCAAAGCGGCCAGCCCGCTTCCCCACACTGCAACGCCATCCTCCGACAATGCGGTAAATCCCATCACATATTTTAATCCAAACTCATCATACTGTTTACAGAATACACCCTGGTACACCTCATCGCCCAAAGTCAATGTCAGCCGGTTCCCGTCCTTCAGTTCCCAACTGCCCTCATAAGCGCCAGTCACTTTCCCGTTGGACTCTAAGATAATATCCACGGATTCCTTCAGTTTCGTGGTAATCTGCCGTCCGTGTTTCACCAGTTTATAAGTGCCTGCCACGTCTTTTTCCCCGTACTGCCCAATCGTCTCACCCACATAACGGTACGGCGCAATCACCGGCCAGCCCGCTTCGTTAAAGAACATCTGATGGACACGTACCTCATGCTGTTCTCCCAGCCCTTCAAAACGCGTATGGAATATAATGAAATATTTTCCTGTTTCTTCGTCATACAAGGTCGAGTTATGTCCCGGTGAAACAAGACCCCTCCTGTCCTCGCCGTTTTCCCCTTCATGCCATGTCCACTTATAGTTCCCCATCAGCTTCACGCCATACTGCTCTGCCTTCCGGTCGTCAAAATAAGTCCCCGGATCGCCCGCGCACTCAATCATATCCGTTCCCGTGCTGTCATAATAAGGTCCGTCCGGCGTCTTGGAGCGGCAGACACGGATGTTATACGCCCCGGTGGAATCCAGTCCTCCGAAAGAAAGGAACAGGTAATAATATTCCGTCTGCGGATTATACTCTATAAAAGCCGCCTCAATCCTTAAATGATTCGCACCCAAAATCTTCTTCCCGTAACCGGGCTCCAGGGGAAGTCCCGTAGCCTTATCCAATTCCAAAATAAAAATACCGCCGGAATAAGAACCGTACATCATCCAAAGCCGCCCCTCCGTATCATAGAAAATACAAGGGTCCACCACATTCGGCTGCACCGTTGCATCATAAACATCCCCGTCCTCACTCGGTTCACTGGTCATGCCGGAGCGGAGGAAAATCCCCAAATCCTCATAAGGACCCTCTACCTTGTCCGAAACCGCCAGACCCAGACACGACCTGGGCGAACTGCCTTCGCAGGCACAGTAATACATATAAAACTTTCCGTCCTCCAACTGGAATACATCCGGCGCCCAAAGCGTATTACTTTGTGCCCAATCAAACACGTCCGGCATCGTATTCAGCGCATCCGGGATAATCGGGTTCATTTTCCTCACACCGTCCCCAATCATCTCCCAGTTCATCAAGTCCGTGGACTTCGCACCCGCCAAATGGGAGCCGAAGATATAATAGGTATCTTCAAATTCCACTATGGAAGGATCATGAACCGATACGTTTTCAAAAGATATCTGCACATCCTCCTTCGCCTTAAGCGGTATCTCCTTACTTCCGCAGCCTGCAAGCAGCCATGCTACCGTCACGGCTGCAGTCCCCGCACATACCAATTTCCTACACCAATTGTCCATGTTTTTGCCCCCAATCTTGTTTAACTTTTCCGTAAACTATTTTAGATATAATTAAATTATATAAAATACTTCCGGAAAAATCAACCACTAAGTCGAAAAACCCGCTGCAAAACATAACAGTTTAGTTTGAAATGTTATTGGTGATGGGGGGAACGCACGGGAGGACGTTTTTTGGAGGGCGGCGGCAGCGGGATTGCCTGTCCCGGTTTTCCGTGCACTTTTTTCGGCTGG
>CAJUMD010000168.1 GCA_910587275.1 uncultured Kineothrix sp. | reverse complement strand
GTTAAAGTTTCCTTGCGCCCCAAGGGGCGGGGAATGTACCCACATTTCATTCAATATGTTTTCCATACACTCCCATATAAAATAGCCCACTCCCATCTTGGGCTAATTGCTTCATTTCTTTTACGCTGTTTTCAAACAAAATTTCATGAAAATGATTTACCGCTTTCGCCAAGACCGTATTCCCCGTCATTTTAACAAGCTCCGCCTTCCATTCCATATGATAGCCCTCATCCTGATATGGAGAAAATATATCATAATAAAAGAAACTCTCCTTTTCAAAACAATCTTCTATGATATAACACCCTCTGTATGCCTCAAAAATATCAACCATAAAAAAACCAACTGTTTCTTCGGAAGAATAGGGATTTTTTTCATTTTCCGTTATTTTTACACCATTTATCCCTTCTACTCCGGCATTCCCCTTTTGTGCGCATGTGTACATCAAAAGCATTGTAGTAAACCATACACACAGGATTAATTTATGGTGTACACAATTCATCAAATCCATCAAGTTCTTCTCCCAATCATTTTTTTGTCTATAATTCCCCAAATTTGTCCGGGTCAAAAGCGACACGTCGCAGTATTAGGGCGTGTTTATTGCTTCCCTTAAAATCGGATTCCCCGTATTACCATGTCCGTTTTACCGAAAAAAACATTCTCTTAACGCTGCTTCTTCAATCCCGAATCAGTTTCATCCCCTGTGCCCCTTTTTGCTCATTATAAGACATTCTTGCATCATAGTTGCATCATAACGGCATCATAATGGTGCATTTTTACCGTTTTTCCAAAAACACTGTTCTGTATACCGGTTGCAGGCTTTCCTTTCCTTGTTTTTGCTGTATTGCGCATTACAATCCCCCATGCTATACTGGAATTGGGAATCATAAAAAAACCGCAACGGGCAATACTATCCCGGTAAACCATGGCAATGCCCGCAGATGACAGAAGAACGATTAAAAAAAGGAAACGGAAAGGATACGGAACACCGTTCCGTACGGTAAACAGGTTGGAAATCGAAAACAAGGTACAGTGGCACCCCGCCTTCTGTTCCGCCGTGGAACTGGAACTGCGGGAAAACAGGGAAGGCCTGGAATACGACAGGGAACATAACCTCGGCAGGAAACCCTTACAGGTTGACCTGCTGGTCATAAAGAAATCGCCGGGGGAAACCGTCAGGAACGAAATCGGCACTTTTTTCCTCGGACATAACATCATGGAATACAAGTCCCCCGGGGATGCCCTCAGCATGGATACCTTATATAAGGTATTCGCCTATGCCTGTCTCTACAAGGCGGAAACCGGAATCCCGGAAACGGACATCACGGTTTCACTGGTGCGGGAAGGGAAGCCCCTGAAGCTCCTCGGGCTCCTTTCCCAAAAATACCCGGTCGGTGAACGCGGGAACGGCATTTACCATGTTGGCGGCATGCTTTTCCCCGTGCAGTTCATCGTGACCGGGGAGCTGGACCCAGCCGCACACATATGGCTGCGCTCGTTGACGCGCTCCATGGGGCACGGGGAGGCCGAACGGCTGCTGGAAAGTTACATCAGGCTGGAGGACGGAGCCGACCGGCTGAATGCCGGTTCCATCGTCAGCCTGGCTTCCGACACCAACCAAACGCTATTTGAACAGATCATTAAGGGAGGTGGTTTTATGAGCGACGCACTGAAGGAAATGCTGAACCCGGAATTTGCACGGCTTAAGGTCCTCCTTGCCGACAGTAAGGCGGAACTTGCCGATAAGAACGCGAAACTTGCCGACAGCGAGGCGAAACTTGCCGACAGCGAGGCGAAACTTGCCGACAGCAGGGCAGAGATAGCCGACAGCAGGGCAGAAATAGCCGCATTAAAGCGCCAGCTTGCCGAACTGCAGAAAGCGGATTAACCAATAAAAAATACCGGGATCTCCCGGTATTTTTTATTGGTGCCAAGAACCGTCGGCAGCGGTACAAAAGCCACCGCCAGAACACGCCGGGTCCATTGACCGGGTAACTTTCCACCCAAATTTAAGAGACGCAGCGGGCTATGCTGATTAAATTTGGGTCAAAATGGGGCGGAAAGCAGTGAAGCGACACATCGCAGTACAGATTGCAGGAAAAATTTTCAAACACACTCTAGTTCTTTGACCATTGATATTCCGTATATCTGACGCACCTAAACCACCCTTACCAACCCCAACCGGCAAATCCGGCTCCTCCGCCTTTTTCATCACCGCAGCCGAATCATGCCCGCCCGGGTCATAATAAACCACCGGGTTATTCGCACAGTAGGCGTACAGGTTCAGCCCGTCCCCGTGGTAAGTGTCCTCCTGCAGGAACCTCCCCACCACGGGATTGTAATACCTTGCACGCAGGTAATACTGTCCCGTTTCCCGGTCATACTGCTGGCCCGTATAGAGGGAGTCGTATTCCCACGTCCCCATGACCCGGCGCCTGCCGTCCCTGTCCGTGCAGGTCTTCCCGGTGGGCTGTCCGTACAGGTTGTGGGCGGTCCGCGTCACGGTGCCGTTGCGGTCGGTGTGTTCCGTTTCCCTCCCCTCCCGGTCATGGCGGAAGGTTTCACTGGAACCGTCCTGGTACGTGACCCGGCACACCTTCATGGTATGCGATGAAAAGCTCATGGCTGCCCGTGATATAGCTGCTCCTTGTGGCTTTCCGGATTTTCCGCTTTTTTGCCATATTGCGCATTACACTCCCCCATGCTATACTGAAATTGGAAAAAAGGGAATCATAAAAAACCACGCCGGGCAATACTATTATGGTAAACCGTTGCGGATGATACACGGATGATTAAAAAAGGTGGTAAAAAAATGGTAACGGAAAGGACACGGAACGCCGTTCCGTGCTGACGCGTTCCATGGGGCACGGGGAAGCCGAACACCTGCTGGAAAGTTACGCCAGGCTGGAGGATGGAACCGACCGGTTGAATGCCGGCTCCGTCGTCAACCTGGCTTCCGACACCAACCAGCCGTTATTTGAACAGATCATCAAGGGAGGTGGTTTTATGAGCGATGCGCTGAAGGAAATGCTGAACCCGGAATTTGCACGGCTTAAGGTCCTCCTTGCCGACAGGGAGGCGGAACTTGCCGACAGCAGGGCAGAGATAGCCGCATTAAAACGCCAGCTTGCCGAACTGCAGAAAACGGATTAGCCAATAAAAAAATACCGGGATCCGCCGGTATTTTTTTATTGGTACCGGGAACTGCCGGAAGCAGGACAGCCGTTACCTCACTACCAAACAACAATCTTCCCGTCCTCCTCCACTTCTGACAACCGTATCCCCCGCACGTCCCTGCGCAGCAGGCTCTCCACAAAATCCATCCGCCCGAACATGCAGTTCCTGTCCATGCCCTCCAGCCGGAAAAACGCCAAATCCGCGGTTTTCCCCTTGTCCAGTGCTAATTTCCGTATCCTGTTCCCTACCGTATTGAATTCCGACCTGCCGGACATAGCCTCCACCCGGTCCGGCACCGTCAGGAAATAAGTGGCATTGGCACCGTTTTTCCAATCCCACAGCTTTACCCCCTTATACGGGATATCCGACTGGTACATAAGCATCGTTTTTAACATGGCATGTCCGCTGCGACACGCTCCCCCATCCCATTATAAACGTAGGAGCACCTGCCCGCAACCGCGTCTTCCGCCGTCCCCAGCCTTCCCTTTCCGTCATACAGGAAGCGGGACACGGTACCCCCGCATCTTCTTCCATCCGGCTTTCCGGACAATCAAAGGCAGGAAGAACATGGGGAATGCTTCGGCATATTGAGGGGATGAAGAAATCCGTTTTTCCCCAACGAACATTTTTTAGACCGGCAGGACGAAGTGGACAAGGAACGAATTACGGATACAAATTTTACGTTTTACGGGAAGATACCAAAGAAGTACCATGTTGAGTGTGAAATCAGCTTACCGGACGGAAAAATCACCATAAGGCTTTTTGAGTACGATGCATTATCCCGAATTCGGGATAAGGCATCTTATGCCGAAAAAAGAATTATCC
>CAJUMD010000167.1 GCA_910587275.1 uncultured Kineothrix sp. | reverse complement strand
CCATAAATCAAGGTTTGAGCAGTAAAAAATCAGGTAGTTTTTGACACTACCTTATCGAGGAGGAAGGCAATAAAAATGAAACCCATGAAAAAACGAAAGATATATTATACAATTTTACTGCTGTTTTTCCTGTTTACCATCCGTACAGATGCCTATGCGCGTGAATTGGAATTAGAGGAGAGGACGGAAGAAGAAACGCAAAAAGACATCGGATATTTTAATGTTAGCGTTTCAAAGACATGGACGTCAAGGGGAAGGGAGATCCTTTCCTATGACGTTTCACAAAACGGCAGTATCCTTATTATCTTTCCGGACAATAAGGTAGGGGTATTTGATGAGAACATGGGGTTCCTGCTTGAACTGTCATTTGACGGTAGCGGAGCAAGCGGGGCGGTATGGAAGGGGGAAAACATTTTACTGGTAAACCTCCGTGCCAACACGGTGGTGGAGTGTGACAGGGAAGGGAATATTTTAGGGAGTTATGCGGTTACCGGACCAAGTAATTATTATCGTGATATCGTTGTAAAACGGAAACGTGAGTATAGGGGGTATGAATACTTCTGCACAAACAATAAAAGCGGCAACGGATTTTATTACACAATCCTTGAGCGCACATCAGCAGAAAACGGGAAGGAAATATTATATAAATCGGGAAACCTGCTTGACGGCATACAGTTTGGAATCTGCTTGTTTCTGTTATTCGGGGCAGGGTTTATCGGGTTACTGATACTGATGGCATTGGCAGACGGTAAGTGTACAAAGGCAATGGATGGGAAACCTTTTGACGGAACCCGCACATACAGTACGGCTTATTCCGTGGATGACTGCATCGGGCTTTTATCCAGGAAAAACATATATGATGTACTCCGGTATTCCTTCCGGCAGGATAAGGAAAACACGGCGGAGCTTACGGTTACGGGACATGCCAAATACACCTGTCCGCAGATAAAAGCCTGCCACCAAATGGTGTTTGAGGAAAACGGGAATACCAAAATAAGCATAACGAATCTTCCGTGCAGCAAACCGGTTCCGTTTCCGTACATCCCGCAATGGTGGATGGATGAATTTATGGCGCAGAAGCTGGATGCATTCCCCATAGACACGGAACCGGAAAACATGGGAGCGGGGCAGATTTGAGGCTGGCAGACGAAACCGGGAAAAATAAAAGGAAGAAAGTATGGGAAAAAGAAGGCAAACGGTAAGAAATAAAAAGAGGAAATATACCATATTAATGCTTACCGGTTTTTTGGCGGCAGGAACCGCATGCTTCATATATTTCGGCTCCAAGTATTTGCGGAATGCAATAAAGGACAGGATATGCGGTACGGTTATAAAATACGAAAAAGAATTATCAGAGACAGTGGAAGTATGCCGTGGGGAAGGATTCGTTTTTTTAGTCCGCGAAAAGGATGTTTATGACAATGATGCGCATTTTACAGAGAAAGGTTATGAAGTGGTGGGCAGTGAAGCCGTAAGTGAAATGTTTAAGGTTTTTCAGTTGGTGTATATTGAATATGCCAGTGAAGACGTAATTACTTTTGTGGTTCAGCCTTCCCCGTTTGGAATTTTATGGAATACTTGGGCGTATGGATTTTATTATAGTGTGGATGGTACCCCCAAGGGCGCCCTGACAGGTATTACGGTTATGGAAGAATCCGTGGATGAGATGAAAGGGGAAGGGGATGTTCCGGTATTTGGCGGGTATTGGTATAAGACGGAAAGGATTAGCGGAAACTGGTGGTTTTTTGAAAGCGTACTGAAGGAAGGATTTATAA
This sequence comes from uncultured Kineothrix sp., assembly GCA_910587275.1. Lineage (GTDB taxonomy): Bacteria > Bacillota > Clostridia > Lachnospirales > Lachnospiraceae > Kineothrix. The sequence goes on along the minus strand of CAJUMD010000167.1, from coordinate 2,275 downwards.
AGCGGAATATAAGGATATGTAGAAATAAGAAGTACATATTATAGTGATACAAGGAACTCTTTACAATTTGGGATATGGAAAAATGAGAGATAATTTTGGGGATAGTATTTTAGGAAAATTGTATACGGGTTTTAAAGATAAAAGGGAAGATATCGCGATGGTTCTATGTATGTTTGGGTTTTTCAGGAAGACAACGGTAACTGGAAATTAGATACTAAGAACGGGAAAAGAGAATATTTTATTGTGTTTCAGTCAGCAGTGAGAATAAAGAAATATATAAAGGAGTATTGCCAACATGAATAAAAAGGGGGCTTTCTATTTAGTAATATTATTAATGATTTTAGGAGGATTAATTACAGTTGGTCATATTTGGGGTAGAAATTATAGGCATTACAGCACTTATTGCCGGGATTATTATTCAGTAGTTGCCAAGACAGAAATACCGACATATAAAGGGATCTTAGAAGCAAACGGAAAACCAAATAAAGAGTGGGTAAGAGTGGAAGGCGATAATGAAGATGCAAAATTTATTTGTTTGGAGTACAAAGATGGGAGAGTGTTTGGGTTTTGGATAAATATGGCTGAGCAATTGGAGTTCTGTAATGTAGAAATTACCGGTTCTGAATATTGTTTTGGAAAGAAAAATATAGGAATTGGGACAGAAAAGAGAGTGATTGAGCAAGCATATAAAAATAGTTATATAAATTTATTTGATGACAAAAAAATTGTTATTATGCTGAAGATGGAAAATGTGGCGTGACATTCTATTTTGACGAAGAAGATAGAGTGGATAGAATAATTATTTCAGAACCTCCTGTTTATCATGAAATGAGTGGATGGAAAAAAGAGTAAAAACAGGTCTGATTGTTACTTATGAGTGGGGGTATGAATATTTCTGTACAAACAATAAAAGCGGTAACGGTTTTTATTACACAAACTTTGAGCACACATCAGCAAAAAAACGGGAAAGAAATATTATATAAATCAGGAACCTGCTTGACGGCATACAATTTGGAATCTGTGTGATCCTGTTATGCTATGCAGAGCAGGGTTTATCGGGTTCCTGATGCTGATTGCATCGGTAGACGGTAAGTGTACAAAGCAATGGATAGAAAAACTTTTGACGGAACCCCGCACATGCAGGATACCGGGACTGGAACAGCCTTTCGGGTACACGGGGTACCGTCATGACGGCATCAGCGGGACATATTTTGCACAGGCAAGGGAATACCGGCCGGGGGACGGCCAAGTGGTTGGCAGTTTGACGGATTATTGGGAGTTTCTTTTGATTTTAGGGGAAATATAGCGGTGCAAGTTACTGGTTCAGGCGGGGTAACAGTCGGGACACCTTCTGTCGCGGGAGTTGGATTTATTTCAGTGACAAATGCTCCTAAAGTAGGAAATTTAAAGGACGATGGTTTATCCATTGGCGGTTCTGGAATAATTCCAATGCCAAGTCCGGTGGCTCCCAGTGTTGGGGCAGAGTATAATTTAGTCGGTGATATTAATGATCTAGATAGTGAGTGGTATCACGGGATAACAATTAATGGGGGAGTTGCATGTGGGGCTGGAGGGGAAGGACATATAGAATGGGGAAGCACCAAAATGTATGAGCTGCTGAATATTTTTGAAGTATGGGATTGGTTTTATGGAAAAGTAAAAGGCAATTCCGGTGAGGAGGATGACAATAAAAAATGAAACTCATGAAAAACTGTAGGATATATTATTTTATTTTACCGCTGCTTTTCTTGTTTACCATCCGTACAGATGCCTATGCGTGTGAATTGGAATTAGGGGAGAGGACGGAAGAAGAAACACAAAAAGACATTGGATATTTTAATGTCAGCGCTTCCAAGACATGGACGTCGAGGGGAAGGGAGATCCTTTCCTATGACGTTTCACAAAACGGCAGTATCCTTATCACCTTTCCGGACCGTAAAGTAGGGATATTTGATGAGAATATGGGGTTCTTGCTTGAACTGTCATTTGACGGTAGCGGGGCATATGGGGCGGTATGGAAGGGGGAAAACATTTTACTGGTGAATATTCGTGCCGACAAGGTGGTGGAGTGTGACAGGGAAGGGAATGTTTTGGGGAGTTATACGGTTACCGGACCGGGCAACTATGATAATTCTATTGTTGAAAAACGGAAACGTGAGTATGAGGGATATGAATACTTCTGTACAAACAATAAAAATGGTAACGGTTTTTATTACACAATCCTTGAGCGCACATCAGCAGAAAACGGGAAGGAAATATTATATAAATCGGGAAA
>CAJUMD010000166.1 GCA_910587275.1 uncultured Kineothrix sp. | reverse complement strand
CTGTTTAGAAAAACCCGCCGGAAAAAGTGCACGGAAAACCGGGACAGGCAATCCCCCTGCCGCCGCCCCGCAAAAAACTCCCTCCTGTGCGTCCGCCCGTCAACATAACATTTCAGGCTGAACTGTTACGCGGAATACTGTTTACTGACAATTTATGCTTTTATTTAAGGGCGGAATGTGCTATATTTAAGTATAAAGAAACAAGCATTTTTGGGAGGCGGGAATCATGACAAGGGAACAATATTTGAGAAGTGACAAGAGGGTACTGGCATTGGTGGGCACCACGGTGCTGTATATGGTATTTTCCATGCTGTATGCCATCATACTGCATACGGCATCGGCGGGGACTTACATACAGCTGGTTGTTTTTTCCGTGCTGCTTGTCATATGTATCGTGGGCTTTGTGTTTTGCAGGGGAACGAGGCCGTGCGGGAGTATACTGACCGGATCGGGGGCGCTTGCCTATTTGGTGCTGATGAGTATGAGTTCCGAGGAACTGACTTATGTGTATGCGTTTCCCATATTGATTGCGGCGATTATGTATCTGAATAAACGTTTTGCTTTGGCTGGATCTTTGGTGATTTTGGTTGCGAATGTCATACGGACGGTACGGGATATTTCCGGGGGAACGATGAACGTGGGGTATGCCATGATACGGTGGGTTATGTCCATACTGATTTGTGTGGCGGCGTTTGTGGTTATGAAGACGGTACAGGAGTTTAACGAGGAAAGCATGTCAAGCATCCGACATGCAGCGGCGGAGCAGGAAACGGCTGCGAAACAGATGGTGGCGACTGCGGATGAAATCAGCAGCAATTTTATCACTGCCAGCGATATGTTAAAGCAGCTTAGGGAATGTATTGAAACCAATAATTTTGCCATGAGCAATATTGCGGACAGCACGGAGAGTACCGCACAGGCAATTCAGGATCAGGCGCAGATGTGCGCTTCCATCCAGGAAAGTTCCGATGAAGTGGAGAAAGACATTTCCAAGGTGGAGGAAGCGGCGAAGAATACGTCCCATAACGTGGCGGAAGGTGCGGAACTGGTGCGGGAACTGAAAGAACAGGCAGAGGGCGTGGAAGCGGCGAGCAGACAGACCGTGGAAGCTACGGCGCGCCTGACCGCCCGCGTGGATGAAGTGGAGAACATTACGGGCGATATTTTAAGCATTTCCTCGCAGACGAACCTTTTGGCGCTCAATGCGTCCATTGAGGCGGCTAGGGCAGGGGAAGCGGGAAGGGGATTCGCGGTGGTTGCCGAGGAAATCCGCCAGCTTTCCGAGCAGACCAAGGAGGCAACGAACCGGATTACGGGCATTATTGCGGAGTTAATCGGCGATGCGAAAAGCGCTTCCGACAGTTTGGACAATTCCGTGGAATATATTAACCGCCAGACGGAGATGATAGAAACGTCGAAACAAAAATTTGAGAGCATAGACCGTGAGGTATCGGAACTGACAAACAGCATCCGCCATACCGATAAAACGGTTGCGGATATTTTACGGGCGACGGGTGTGATTTCCAACAGTATTTCCCATCTTTCCGCTACCAGCGAGGAAGTGGCGGCGGCTTCCGGAGAGAGCGTGAAAACGGCTTCCGATGCGGTGGATAAGATGGAAGAATGCGTGAAAATATTGAGGAATATCAAAGGGCTGGCAGATACTTTAAAGTCCCATGCAAAACAGTAATGGTGGTTTGGCGATGAAAGTAATGGATAAATTTTTGCAGTATGTGAAGATGGATACACAATCCTCGGCGGAAAGCGGTACGACCCCTTCCACCCCGGCGCAGCAGGAACTGGCAAAGCTGCTTTACGGGCAGCTTGGGGAGATGGGCGCCCAGGAACTGGTGTATGATGAAGAACATTGTTACCTCTATGCATCGATTCCGGCATCCGTGGGATGGGAGCAGGCTCCGGTAGTGGGATTTATTGCTCATATGGATACGTCGCCTGCAGTAACGGGCAAGGGGGTAAAACCCCGGATTGTGGAGCAGTACGACGGCGGGGATATTTTATTAAATCAGGAAAAAAATATTGTGATGAAGGTCTGCGATTTTCCCGAGCTTGCATCTTATGCGGGAAAAAGTTTGGTTGTGACGGACGGGACTACGCTTTTGGGCGCGGATGATAAGGCGGGCGTGGCGGAAATCATGGAAATGGCGGAATACCTCTTGAGCCATCCGGAGATTCCCCATGGGAAGATTCGCATCGGTTTTACGCCGGATGAGGAAATCGGCGCCGGTGCCGATTATTTCGATGTGGAGCGGTTTGGTGCGGATTACGCCTATACCGTGGACGGGGACCGGCTGGGGAGTCTGGAGTATGAGAATTTCAATGCGGCGGGCGCGAAAGTAACGGTAAACGGACGCAGTGTCCATCCCGGGGAAGCGAAGGGGAAAATGGTGAATGCCATCCTGTTGGCACAGGAGTTCCATTCCCTGCTTCCGGTGGCGGAGAATCCCATGTATACGTGCGGCTACGAAGGTTTTTACCATTTGGATGCCATCAAGGGGGATGTGGAGCGGACGGAGATGGATTACATCATCCGTGACCATGACCGGATGAAGTTTGAGCAGAAAAAGGAACGTTTCCAAAAAGCGGCGGAGTTCTTAAACGGGAAATACGGTGAGGGAACGTTTGCGGTGGATATGAAGGATTCTTACTATAATATGAAGGAAATCATAGGACAGCACATGTATTTGGTGGAAGATGTCCTGGAAGTTATGGGGGAATTGGGGATAGAGCCGCATGTGGTGCCCATACGGGGCGGGACGGACGGCGCAAGGCTGTCCTTCATGGGGCTTCCCTGTCCCAACCTCTGTACCGGCGGACAGAATTTTCACGGCAGGTTTGAATATGCCTGCGTGGAGGACATGGAAAAAATTGTGGAACTGTTAGTGGGGATTGCCTGCAGGAGACGGTAGCCGGGTATGGACAGACGACGGGCGGTATTGGAATACGGGGATTGCTGCGGGGTATACATTTGGCAGTTTTGCGATGTGCGGGTCAGCGAGGAATGGTTTGGCACGCGCCCCCGTACCATGAACAATAAGGGGATTGTGGATGAATACCGCCGCAGGAAACTGGCTTATGATGTGGTGAAACGGATTTTTGAATCATACGGCAATGGATTATGATGAGGGGAAAAATACAGGATATTGGTTTTTCAGCCAATCCGGTTTACGGGAGGATGTAAAGTTCTTCCGGCGCATATGGGAAAAGCAGTCCGTCATATACTGGAATAACAAGCAGTATATGGCGGTGTTTTTTGTATGAAGCAATATTTCAGTCACGTTTTGGAACGGATGGTACCAAGGAGGGCGGAAGGACAGTCACAGGAAGATTACAGGGGTGTGCTGCTGGCAAAAGGTGTGTGGGCAATGCTGTTCGCCATTGCAGCGCTGGCAATCGTGCGGGGGGCAATGACTGCCCTGCCGGGTTCCATTACGGTGAGCAGCAGCGTGAACGGGCAGGAAATGCCGATATACTGCGTGAAAACGGATAAAAAGCAGGTGGCGCTTACCTTTGATACCGCAGGGGGGAATGCGGACGTGGGGCGTATTTTGGGAATACTGGAACGCCATGGCGTCCATGCCACTTTTTTTATGACAGGGGGATGGGTGGTCAGATAGGCATACATGACAAATAGAAAAGTGTAAAGCCCTTGATAATTCAATAGACTTTACACCTTTATATTATATACCTTGTGATTACTCTTTTATTTCGTCAATGTCTGTTAGATTTACACCGGAAACATTAAGCAACGCCTTGATTGTCAGGTACTCCCTTTTAAGACTTGCATATGTTTCAGTTGCATTTTCTTTTCTGGCTAAAAGCATATATTCTTGAATCTTTTTAAAATCATCAAGTGCTTGTTTCGTTACTTCAATACCTGATGGCATACAATCACCTACTTTCCATGTTGTGATTATGAATTGTTATAACGTAAGTATACCACAACTTAGGTGCAAAGTCTATTCAATTATCAACACGAGAAGCAGGAGAACGTAACAGTTCAGCCTTCCGGTCAGACTAACGGGTATTGCACCGGCTAAAATATA
>CAJUMD010000165.1 GCA_910587275.1 uncultured Kineothrix sp. | reverse complement strand
TTGTGAGGAGTTTCGCCGCCGTGGTCAGAAACCGACGGCCGGGCACAATTAGAAATAGCCCATTTTTGCCATCAGGTTTGAACAGATACCGGCAGGGGAAGCACAGGAAGGCAGGGAGAAAGCGGGCAGGGGGTTGTACTCCCGGCTTTTGCGTCCTCCCTCACCCCAAACATCACATTTCAGCCTGAACTGCCACCTTGCTTCTTGCCGTTTTCCCCCAACGGGAGTATAATACCCTTGTCAAAAAACACCGCAGGAATATGCATGAAAAGGAGCAAACATATGTCAGGTTCAACCTTTAATACCTTTTTTAAAATAACCACATGGGGAGAATCCCACGGCAAAGCACTTGGCGTGGTTATCGACGGTTGTCCCGCCGGTCTTCCCCTGTCCGTGGAAGATATCCAGGTATATCTGGACCGCCGCAAGCCCGGCCAAAGCAGATTATCCACCCCGCGCAAGGAAGACGATGCCGTGGAAATCCTTTCCGGTACTTTCGAGGGACGCACTACCGGCACCCCCATTTCCCTGTTGGTAAGGAACACGTCCCAGCGTTCCGGCGATTACAGCGAAATCGCTTCTTATTACCGTCCCGGACATGCGGATTACACCTTTGACCGGAAATATGGTTTCCGCGATTACCGGGGAGGCGGTCGTTCCTCCGGGCGGGAAACCATCGGCAGGGTCGCCGCCGGCGCCGTTGCGGCAAAGCTGTTAAAAGAGCTGGGCATCGGAATCCTCACTTATACCAAAGCCATCGGTCCCGTGACGGCGGACATGGGCGCTTTCCAAAAGGAAGCCATTGCTTCCACCCCCACCTGTATGCCTGATTATGGAGCCAGCCGGAAGGCAGAGGAATATTTGGCAGCCTGCATGGAAAACAGGGATTCTGCCGGCGGCGTCATCGAATGCCGTATAAACGGTGTTCCTGCCGGTCTCGGCGAACCGGTTTTTGAAAAGCTGGACGCCAACCTCGCCAAAGCCGTCATGTCCATCGGCGCGGTCAAAGCATTTGAAATCGGGGACGGCTGTCTGGTCAGCACGGCAAACGGATCTGCCAACAACGATTGCTTTACCGCGGCGGCAGACGGAACCATCACGAAAAAAACAAACCATGCAGGCGGTATCCTCGGCGGCATCAGCGACGGCAGTGAAATCGTCCTGCGCGCTTATGTAAAACCCACCCCTTCCATTTTCACCGAACAGGAAACGGTGAATACCGCAGGGGAAAATATCCGCATCCAAATCAAGGGAAGGCACGACCCCATCATCGTTCCCCGCGCGGTCGTCGTCGTGGAAGCGATGGCAGCGCTTACGCTGGCGGACGCCATGATTGCCAATATGTCCTCCCGTGTCTCTTACCTGAAGGATTTTTATTCCCGCGGGCAATGAGCCAAGTGCCGTGCCCGCACGGCTCCGTTTCCCATGGTCTTTTCGTGGATGCCGCTTTCCGACATGTCATAGGGAGATTATCCGAAAACGGCGGACAGTCTCCCCACGGCTTCCCCCATCCGCCCTTCCGGGATATCCCCGTAACTGATTAAAAGGATACCCCTCATTTCTTCCGCCTGCCCGCGGCAGTATTCCGACAGGCAGGAAAGGTTAAGCCCCCGTCCGGCGGCACACCATTTAATTTGGCTGTCCGTCAGGGGCGTATCCACCCGCAGAAGAAACCTCGTCCCCGCGTTTTCCTCTATGAGCGTACATTTTTCCCATAAGGGCGTCCGTCTTAACTCCGCCAAAAGCCCGTTCCTCTTTTCCTTATAATACAGCTTCATCCGGCGGATATGGCGTTCAAAATATCCCTTTTCCATAAAGGAGGCCAGCGCATACTGTTCCACTGCGGACACGCTGCAGGAATAGAAGCTGACGGTTTCCAAATACCGTTCCACCAGTTTCGGCGGCAATACCATATACCCTACCCGCACGGAGGGAAACAGGGTACGGGAAAAAGTATTCAGGTAAATCACCCGGTGGTCCGTATCCAGCGTCTGCATCGCCGGAACGGGTTTCACGTTCAGCCGGAATTCACTGTCATAATCGTCCTCAATGATATACCTGCCCCTTTCCTCCCCTGCCCAGTTTAGCAGTTCCTGCCGCCTTGCCACCGGCATGACAAATCCCACCGGAAAATGATGTCCCGGCGACACATGCACCACATTCGCCCCGCTCTTACGCAGCGCATCCAAACGGATTCCCTTCCCGTCGATGTCCACATAGCGGTAGGAAAGCCCATGGTTTTTATACAGTCTTGTCATTTTCAGGTAGCCGGGATTTTCCAACGCATAGATACCGTCCCGCCCAAGCAGTTGAATCAGCCTGCCATACAGGTATTCCGTGCCGGCTCCCACCACAATCTGCTGCGGCGAAACATCCATTCCCCGGAACGCATATAGGTGTTTGGCAATTTCTTCCCGCAGGGGCTCTATTCCAAGCGTCGGAACCATTTCCAAAAGCTCCATGTCATGATAGGACAGGGTTTCCCGCATGATTTTTGCCCATGTGGAAAAAGGAAACTTTTCGTATACTTTATAATTGGAAGTAAAATCGGCAAACCATTCCTCTTTTCCACGCGCTTGCGCCCCGTGTATCTCCATGTCTTCTTCTGTCGGATTGTCCGCAGATTTCCGGACGGCGTTTCCTCCTTCCATTGCATTGGCAAAATATCCCCGCTTTTCCTCCGCCCTCACATAACCCTCCACCAAAAGCTGTTCATATGCATTTTCCACGGTTTTGACACTGATTTCCATATTTTTCGCCAAGGTTCTTTTGGAGGGGAGCTTTTCGTCCGGCTGAATCCTTCCGCTTAAAATGTCGCTGCGGATGCGCTCGTATAAATATCCGTACAGCGTCTGTTCCCCACGTTTCTCCAAATCATAGGTCAGCATAATCTGATATCCTTCTTTTTTCTTATTTTGGTTATTTAAAAGAGTTCACTTTTGATTATAATGGGAAACATGAAGGATGTAAACAACCACTTGAACAAGCGGTCCAAACAAAAGGAGGATATCAGAAATGGGTGTATTTGCAATTACGGGAGGCTCCAGCGGGATTGGGGCAAAAACAGTGGAGCTGTTAAAGGAACGGGGACACAGGGTCATTAACATCGACTTAAAAGACGGCGATATCTGCGTCAACCTGGCTTCCCCGGAAGGAAGGAGTGAAGCCATTGCCAAACTGCATGAAATGTGTCCCGACGGACTGGACGGCATGATTTGCAACGCCGGCGTATCGGGCGCCTGCGGCAACCTTTCGCTCATCATTTCCTTAAACTATTTCGGAACCGTCACTTTGGCAAACGGCGTCTATGACCTGTTAAAAATGAAACACGGAAACTGCGTGGTCACCACGTCCAACACGATTTCGCAGGGTGCGGGACGAATGGATTACGTGGATCTGTTAAACAACATCGGCGATGAAAGAAGGGTTTTAAACCTGATTAAAGAACTGGACAGCAGCAATTTAAGCGACGGCAACAGTCTCTATGTATCCACCAAATACGCCCTTGCACGCTGGGTCAGGAGAATATCCTCCTCATGGGCAGCCAACGGTGTCCGCATCAATGCGGTAGCTCCCGGCAATGTCAATACAGCCATGACAGCTACTATGAGCACTTCGGCGAAAATGGCATTGAACGCACTCCCGATTCCCACCAAATACGGACAGGAAACGCTGATGGACCCTGAAGAAATCGCAGAGGTTATCGCGTTCCTCTCCTCCCCCGCCGCAAAAGGGGTCAATGGAAATGTGATGTTCGTAGACGGCGGGACCGATGCCCTGCTCAATTCCGAAAAAGTATATTAACCAACAATCAAAGGAGGAATACATAAATGAGACCGATTGAAAAATACGTGGAAACCATGGAAAATAAGGATTTTGCCGCTTTGGGCAACCTTTTCACCGACGACGGTGTATTAAACGATTACTGTTCCAACAACTCCGCACAGCCGGAATATCATCTGTACGGCAAGGAAGCCATTAACATGTTCTTCCGCAACAAGTTTCTTTTCCGCAGGTACTCCATCGCGGACGCGGAAGTCGTAAACGATACGCAGGCGGAATTCATCGCCAATTTCGGCGGCTACCATATCATGGCAATCGCCACGGTACGCGAGGCAACGCCGGACGGGCATATCGTAAACCTGACGG
>CAJUMD010000164.1 GCA_910587275.1 uncultured Kineothrix sp. | reverse complement strand
TTTCCTCACTTTCTACGATCTGTTTCACCATCTCAACATAAACTTTCTTAATTGGCTCATGCTTTGGTATCGTAATTGGCATACAACCTTTTTTTCTAAATATATAATGACTGCTTCCACTTCTTGGGGCATTCATCTCATATCCATAGCTCTCTAACACCTTACGCAATTCATCAAACCGAATATCTTTTGATAAAGTGCAAATACGTGCTAATAGTTTATCCCACTTTGACATTCTGAATACCTCCTATCTATATTATATGTGGTGTCGTATTTGGTGTCAATCATTTTGTATATAATTTTCTGGCAACAAAAAATTTTGCAAATAAGCCTAAATAAAATAATATCAAATATGGCAGGCAATCAATAGACTACCTGCCATATAAAATAATCTGTGTAAAATTTTTCATCACTCGAACTTGATTGCACAGCCCCATGCAGAGGAGTTGTGCCGCTAAAGCAGCGCATGTGGCGCGCGGAGTAGGGGAAAGATTTCCCCTACTCGATTGCACAGCCCCGTGCAGAAGAAGTATGCCGTCAAGACGGCGCAGGGGGCGCGGGTAGGGTAAAATTTCCCCTGCCCGATTTTCATATCAGGGAAAAAATGGTATATTTATAGTAAACAATGGAAATCCTAAAGGAAAGGAGTGGTCATATGTTAAAAAACAGGATGAGGATGGATAAACCGGCGGATGCGGAAGTGAAGGAGAGGCTGGCGGCGGCAAGAAGCAGGCTGGCAAAGCAGCAGATGCAGCTCAAGGAACATAAACTGCCGGTACTGGTACTTATGGAAGGCTGGGGAACTGCGGGAAAGGGCAGTACCATCGGCCAGGTCATACGGAATATCGATCCCCGTTTCTTTCAGGTGGTTTCCCTGGAAAAAACAACGGAAGATGAAGTCAGGAAGCCTTTCCTGAGCCGTTATTTTACGAAGATTCCCGAAGCCGGTAAGTTCGTGTTCCTGGATTCGGGTTGGATGGACGAAATTACGAAACTCTGCCTTCAGGATAAACTGGAGGGGAAAGAGTATGAAACGAAAATTGACAGTATCCGGCGGTTCGAGCGCCAGTTGACGGACAACGGTTATTTGGTCATGAAATTTTTCTTCCATATTGGTGAAAAGGAGCAGAAAAAACGCATTGATGCGCTGCTTGCGGATATTGACACGCAGTGGCGGGTCAGCGAAAGCGATAAATGGCAGAACAAGCATTACGGGAAATGCATGGAAGTGTTTGACCGTTATTTGGAGACTACCAATTCCCCTTCCGCACCGTGGTATATCGTGGATGCGAAATCGAGGAAATGGGCGGAGCTTCAGGTGATGGAAACTCTGACGGAAGGCATTGACATCGCATTGCAGAACAGCGCGCTTGCCGTACCGCTTTTGCAGAATGTTTTTCCTTTGGTTAAGATGCCGAAGCTGGAAGACATTCCTTTGGACGTGATGATTGCGGAGGAAGAATACAAGGAAGAACTGGACCGCCTGCAGGAGCATTTGCGGGAACTTCATAACCGGCTGTACCGGAAACAGGTGCCGGTGGTCATTGCGTATGAAGGCTGGGATGCGGCAGGCAAAGGGGGAAATATCAAGCGGGTAACGGAGGCATTGGACCCAAGGGGGTTTGAGGTGCATCCCATCGCAAGCCCGGAACCCCATGAAAAGGCAAGGCATTATCTGTGGCGGTTTTGGAGCAGGCTGCCAAAGACGGGGCATATCGCTATTTTTGACCGGAGCTGGTACGGAAGGGTAATGGTGGAGCGCCTGGAGGGTTTTTGCAGTGAGAACGACTGGAAGCGCGCCTACAATGAAATCAACGAGTTTGAAAAGGAGCTTTCCGACTGGGGTGCCGTAATCATCAAGTTTTGGGTGCAGATTGACAAGGATACCCAGTTGCAGCGTTTTGAACTGAGGAAGCGGACGCCGGAAAAACAGTGGAAAATTACGGATGAGGACTGGCGCAACAGGGAGAAATGGGACGCCTATGAGGTGGCAGTCAATGAGATGATACAGAAAACAAGCACCGTTTATGCCCCATGGCATATTTTGGAATCCGTGGATAAGAAGTATGCGCGCATCAAGGCACTGAAAATTATCATCGGGGAAATAGAGAAAGTCCTTTGACGGAAGGGAAACCGTAACAAAAGTTGTATTTAGCGGAAGAAGTGGTTTGGTACGTATTGAAGATGGCAGGGAACTATGCTACAATTTTAAGGAGTGGAAGTATCAAGGGGATTGGCAGCAGGGGAAAAAGAGGTAGTGGAATGGATGAGAAAGTAAAGAGGGTTTCGGTTGAGGATTTCAAGAATATTATAGGGATTCTGACTCCAAGCATGGACGATTATCTTTATATATACGATTTGCGGAGGGATTACTACTGTATTTCCCCCAGCGCCATGGAGCGCTTCCGTATGCCAAGTATTGAGTTTAACCGCGTACCCGAGACGATGGCAACCTTTACATATGCGGAGGATGTTGCCATCCTGCATGAAGATTTAAGGCAGATTTTGAACAAGGAAAAGGATTCCCGCAATATCCAGTACCGTTGGATTGGCAGGGACGGTGAGCCTGTATGGATTAATGCCAGGGGAAACGTACTGTATGACGAGAATGGGGAAGCGGAGTTTGTTGCCGGATGCATCAACGAGATAGGGCGGAAACAGAAGGCGGATAATGTCAGCGGGCTTTTGGGGGAATCCAGCCTGCAACTGGAACTGAAGATGCGCGGGCTGGGCAGTCGGCTGGAAGGTTTTGTACTGCGGCTTGGAATTGATAATTTCAAGGAAATTAATGAAAATAAAGGGATGGAATACGGGGACATGATTTTGCGGAAGACTGCGGAATGCATCGGCTCCGTGATTCATTCGGATGAAAAACTGTACCGGATTGTGGCGGACGAATTTGCGGTGGTGGATTTTTCCGGCAGGAGTGCGGAAGAAGCCCATGAAATATACAATGAAATCCGAAGGCGGATAGACGTTTTTATTGAGGAAAACTGCTACGAAGTGTTTTTTACGATTTCCGCAGGGGTACTTGAGTTTGGCGGCGTAAAGAACCAGACATATTATAACCTGATGAAACTGTCGGAATTTGCCCTGAACGAAGCGAAAAACAACGGCAGGAATAAGCACTACATTTATGATTCCAGGGATTATTTGGCTTTCCTGCATAAACGGGAGCTTCTGCATATCATCCGCCATTCCGTGAATGAGGATTTTAAGGGTTTTGAGACGTATTACCAGCCGATTGTGGATATACGGGAGAACCGTCTGTACAGTGCGGAGACATTGCTTCGCTTCCAGTCCGATTCCATGGGAAGGGTTTCGCCGGTGGAATTTATTCCGATTTTGGAGGACAGCGGCTTAATTATACCGGTGGGTAAATGGGTGCTCCATCAGGCAATGCGCGCCTGTGCCAAGATACAAAAGGAAATTCCCGGCTTTAAAATGTCGGTGAACCTGTCTTATGTACAGGTATTGAAAAGTAACGTGCTGAGCGAAATTTTGGCGGGCGTGGAGAAATACGGGCTGGCGCCGGAGAGTATTATCGTGGAGCTGACGGAGAGCGGGTTCTTTGAAGCCAATGCGAATTTCAATAATTTTTGCGAGGGCTTAAAAGCAAACGGCATTCCGCTGGCATTGGATGATTTCGGTACGGGATATTCCAATTTCCATTATTTATATAATCTGAGTCCGAGTACGATTAAAATTGACCGCTCTTTCACGCTGAAGGCGTTAAATAATGATTACGAGTATAATCTGCTGCAGCATATGGCTGACATGACCCACAGCATCGATACGAAGTTTTGCATTGAGGGAATCGAAACGGAGGACGAATTGAACCGCATTTGTAATATGGGACCGGATTATATCCAGGGGTTTTATTTTGCACAACCCTGTCCGTTGGATAAGTTTTTGGAGACGATGCATGGGTTTGTATGAGGATGGAAAATGGGCGGACGCACGGGAGGGAGTATTTTGCAGGGCGGCGGCAGCGGGATTGCCTGTCCTGGTTTCCCTTTAAAATTTCTTTTTTGATATCCGGCAAAAGACAGGAGTGGATCACCCCTGTCTTTTGCGTCCGCACTCATCCCCGAACATAATATTTCAGGCTGAACTGATGCAAAAAATGTAATGCGTATACGGCCATCCCTTGCAAACCTTACCACTGTGCATTATAATAAAGACTAATTGCGGAGTTTACATAAAGATGCAGAAGACATAGGTTTCAACGCATAAAGAAAAAGGAGCTTCCTGTATAATTCAAGTATAGGGAATTCCAAGAAAGAAGGTTGAG
>CAJUMD010000163.1:1666-4417 GCA_910587275.1 uncultured Kineothrix sp. | reverse complement strand
AAAATTGCCACGGAGGGCAATTTTAGGAAGCATAGGCATGGATGCCGTTGCTTCCGGCTCGTTCGGTTGAATATCATTACCCATTTCATTAGTGAAATCTGATTGGAAGCTTCGGCAGAAAACCGCCCCCCGACAGCTCCTTTCCCGATCCCTTTGGCTTCCCTCGGCTATGACACTTCATAACACTTACAAACATTGATTTTCGGATGCTGACGAGCGAATTGTTGACGCGGGGACGGGGAGTGGGATATACTGTATGGTAAAAAGTGGCGGTTTCAGAGAAGGGACGGTTAAGATGGTTTTGCTGATAAAAAATGGGTGTGTGATGAATCCGGCAGGGGGATTTGAAGGAGTGGCGGATGTTTTGATAGGGGATGGGAAGGTATGGAAGATCGGAAAGGGGATAGAGCTGGAAGAGGAGCTGGAAGAGGAGCTGGCAAAGAAAGGGAAGGAGACAGAAGAAGTCGTTGTGATCGATGCGGAGGGGAAGGTGGTGGCCCCGGGGCTGGTGGACGTGCATGTGCATTTCCGGGATCCGGGCTTTACTTATAAGGAAGATATTCTGAGCGGGGCAAGGGCCGCGGCCAGAGGGGGATTTACTACGGTGGTGCTGATGGCGAATACGAAACCGCCGGTAGATTGTGAAGAGATTTTGGAATATGTGCTGGAAAAGGGAGCCGGGACTGGAATTCGCGTGGAATCCTGCGGAAATATTACGTTGGGAATGAAAGGGAAGGAACTGACGGATATGGCTAGGCTTGCGGAAGCCGGGGCGGCAGGGTTTACGGACGATGGTGTTCCGATTTTGGACGAGGCGGTGGTAAAAAGTGCGTGTGAGGCGGCGGCCAGGCTTGGGAAGCCATTGAGTTTTCATGAGGAGAATCCTGCATTTATTAAAAATAATGGGGTGAATGCAGGGAAGGCGGCGGAGTATTACGGGATCGGCGGTTCGGACAGGCGTGCGGAGATTTGGATGGTGGAACGGGATCTGGCACTGGCGGAAGGCACAGGAGCGGAAGTGTCCATTCAACATATCAGTACAAAAGAAGCGGTAGAGCTGGTGAGAGAAGCAAAGAAAACCAATCCTCATATCCATGCGGAAGCAACGCCCCATCATTTTACGCTGACCGAAGAGGCGGCAATAACATATGGCGCTTTGGCCAAGATGAATCCCCCGCTTCGGGAAGAAGCGGACAGAATGGCGATCATCGAGGGATTGAAAGACGGGACGATCGATATGATCGCTACCGATCATGCGCCCCATAGCAGGGAAGAGAAGGCAAGGCCGATAACGGAAGCTCCCAGCGGGATCGTCGGGCTGGAGACGGCTTTGGCGTTGGGGATCAGGGAACTGGTGGAAAAGGGGCATCTGACGATGATGGAACTGATAGGACTTATGTCATGGAAACCTGCGAAGTTCTATGGGCTGGATGCGGGGTATCTGGCGGAAGGCGGCCCGGGGGACTGTGTTATTTTTGATAGCAAGGAGAAATGGAAAGTAGAAGGATTTTTTTCCAAATCCGATAATTCCCCTTTTCTTGGAGAGGTTCTTTCGGGAAAAGTATATTATACGGTATGTAATGGCAGGATCGTTTATCAGCAGGGGAACTGATCGGCGGCGGTTGGCAGGACGATTTGGCCAGTGCGGAAATGAGGAGAAGACGGAAAATGAACAAGAAGAAAGTAATCGCAAAAGTAATATCGCAGAGGAAAATCGGCGAGGGAATCTATGATATGTGGATAGAGACGGATCTGGCGGAAGACGCCGGGGCGGGACAGTTTATCTGCGTCTATCCACGCGATAAAAGTACATTGCTGCCAAGACCCATCAGCATATGCGAAGCGGACAGGGCAAACGGCGAACTGAGGATTGTTTATCGCGTGGCTGGGAAAGGAACGGAAGAATTTTCCCATTATGCAGCTGGAGAGGATATAGGGATATTGGGCTGCCTGGGAAATGGTTTTCCTTTGAAGGCGGCGGAAGGAAAGAAGGTTTTCCTGATGGGAGGCGGCATCGGTATTCCTCCTATGGTGCAGCTGGCGAAGGATCTGCGGGCGGAAGGAAAAGCGGCGGAAGTGAAGGTAATAGCCGGGTACCGGGACGGGCAGCTTTTTTTGAAAGAAGATATGGAAAAATATGCGGATGTCTATGTGGCGACGGAGGACGGAAGCGTGGGCGTAAAAGGAAATGTCATGGATGTGATTGCTGCGGGAGATATGAGGGCAGATATCATCATGGCGTGCGGGCCGATGCCGATGCTCCGGGCGGTCAGACAATATGGGGAAGAGCAAGGGGTGGAAGCATATATTTCCCTGGAAGAAAGAATGGCTTGCGGAGTGGGGGCCTGTCTGGGCTGCGTGTGCAGGACAAAGAAGGAGGATGCGCATTCACATGTAAAAAATGCGAGAATTTGTACGGACGGGCCGGTGTTTTTGGCATCGGATGTTGATATTTAATGTTGGCCGGAAAACGGTGCGGAGATTGAGAATATCATATATTTGGGTCTGTTCCCATCCGGGAAAGGCCCAAGAGGGAAAGGCATGGGCATCAATATGAATACAAAGGTAAAAATAGCAGGAGTAGAATTTAAAAATCCGGTGATGACAGCATCAGGAACGTTCGGATCGGGAATGGAATATGCGGAATTCGTGGATTTGAATAGACTGGGCGCGGTAGTGACAAAGGGAGTGGCCAACGTTCCGTGGGAGGGAAATCCCGCACCAAGAGTGGCGGAGGTATACGGCGGGAGG
>CAJUMD010000163.1:0-1656 GCA_910587275.1 uncultured Kineothrix sp. | reverse complement strand
GCGGGATGTTGAATGCCATAGGTTTGCAAAACCCCGGGGTCGATGTGCTGATCGAGAGGGATATTCCGTTTTTGCAGCAATATGATACGAAGATTATCGTCAACGTCTGCGGCAAAACCGTGGAAGATTATCTGGAAGTAGTGGAAAAGCTGGGGGACACGGCGGCCGACATGCTGGAGATCAATGTATCCTGCCCAAATGTGAAGGAAGGGGCGATTGCTTTTGGGCAGAAAGCGGATTGTCTGTATGATATTACGTCGGAGATTAAGAAGAAGGCCAAACAGCCGGTAATTATGAAACTGAGCCCTAATGTGACGGATATTACGGAGATGGCGAAGGCAGCAGAAGCGGCAGGAGCCGATGCTCTTTCCATGATCAATACGATCACGGGGATGAAGATCGATATTCATAAGCGGAAATTCGTGCTGGCGAATCAGACCGGAGGCTTGTCCGGGCCGGCTATCAAACCGGTGGCAGTGCGTATGGTATATCAGGCTTCCAGGGCGGTGAAAATCCCGGTGATCGGCATGGGAGGGATTGCCTGTGCGGAAGATGCGATTGAATTCCTGATGGCGGGCGCTTCGGCCATAGCGGTAGGCGCGATGAATTTTGTCAATCCCTGCGTGACTATGGAAATCGCGGAAGGCATTGAAGATTATATGAGAAAATATGAGATCGAAAGTATCGGCGACCTTAAAATGGATCTTCCGTAAAAGCATAAAAAAGAGGAATAATACCTTCGTGTGTGAAATAGAATTACTATAAGTACAGACTGGTAATTCATCTACATGGAGGTATTTTTGTGGAATTAGTAAGAAAAAATATACATATGGACCGGATAAAGGGCCAGGCGTCAACACAGATCACATTGGAGGATGATATTAATATCTTGGATTCCAGGCCGGATGCCAGCAAGTTGATTTATGATAGAGGAAGCGTTGCTTTGGAGGAAATAAAAGTAACGGAAGATCATGTGGCGGTAAAGGGAAAACTGCAGTTCCTTGTTATGTATCTGGCAGAGGGGGAGCAACAGGCACCAGCCTGTATGGAAGGGAGTATTCCCTTTGATGAACAGATTTATGTGGAAGGAGTACAGAGCGGGGACAGCGCGAATGTCAAATGGCGGCTGGAAGACCTTACGATAGGGCTTATCAATTCGAGAAAACTCAGCGTACAGGCGCTGATTGCCCTGAAGGTCTGCTCGGAGGTGATGTATGATGAAGAAACGGCCGTGGATCTTTATCATGAGGAACCTGTGGAATACCGCAAGAAGCCGTTGCGCATCGCGCAGATGACGGTAAAAAAGAGGGATATTTTCCGTATAAAAGAGGAATTGGAACTGCCGCAGAATTTCCCCAATGTTGCCCGCCTGATATGGCAGGGAGTGGAGCCGGAGAATGTGGAATTCCGGGCATTGGAAGGGCGGATATCCGTGCAGGGCGATTTGAATGCTTTCTTCCTGTATGAAGGGGAAGAGGGCGCGGTGAAATGCTATGAAACAGTCGTGCCTTTCAGCGGAATGGTGGATTGTACGGGCTGTGATGAAGGGATGGCCGCAGATATTGACTATGCGCTGGGATCGAAAGATGTAGAAGTACGCCCTGATTTTGACGGAGAACAGAGAGTTTTTACGGTAGAACTCGTGATGGATCTGGA
>CAJUMD010000162.1 GCA_910587275.1 uncultured Kineothrix sp. | reverse complement strand
CAGACCGCGCATGGATAAGTCAAAGGATAAACTGTCGTATTTCTTTCCCCGTGGTAGAGAAGACGGCTATCAAGCACCCATTCCGGATCCGGACAGCCTCCGGGCGCTTTTTACTGTTATAAGCCGGAAACTGCCACGTAGGTCAAAAAAGGTCAAAAAGGCTCCACATAAAAATCTTTCACATACACCTTCCCATTTTCGTCCCAGTCAAACAGTACACACGCAAACCCGATCTGCCCGTACCCCGCCCTTGGCAGAAGGTACTCTTTTGCAAGCAGGTATTCCTTTCCGTCCTCCGGGACGGTTTCAAAGCCCGCATAACCGTAGCCTGCCCCGCCAAACGGCTCTTTCCCGTCCCGCCAGCCCGGCAGCTCTTCATCCAGAAAAGGGGCATACTCCCGGCTGCCTGTTATCGTAAAGTACACTTCCCTTCCGTCCTGCTCCAATACCGCACGGCATTTTTTTCTTTCTTCCGTTTCATAGACGGAAGCACCGAAGCCGCCCCGGTACGTAAACTGACCGTTCCAGTCTTCCGGAAGCGGAAACTCCAAAAGCTTTCCTTCACGGTACTGCAACATCCGGTGGATGACATTTCCTCCCCTGCCAATGCTGCCGGTATCCCCGCTCAAGATAAGCTCCGCAAACCCGTCATGGTTAAAATCGCCCGCCACCACGGACAATCCAATAAGGGACTCCTCCGAAATCCTCTCTTTATAAAAACTTTCCCCATTCATACAGCCATAAAATATGCTATCCCAGATGGTCCACGGGCGGTCGGTCAATTCCGTCCTTTTTGTCATAACAAAAAAGCAGTCCTTACTCCCGTTATTGTCAAAATCCCCGATGCAGACATCTGCAAGAGAATCACCGGATTCCACCCGAAAACCGTCCCGCACAAAGGTTTCATACCACGCCATCGCTTCCGCTTCATCCCAAAAGCCATTCCCTGCCGTTTTCTGTTTCCACTGTTCAAGGAATGCCTCCGCCGCCTGCTGATCCCCGGTTTCTTGATCGGAAACAGGGGACATCTGCGGCAGGACGAATGAAAACCCGGCATAAGACTGCTCCAAATTTTGATACCAATCCCCGCTGTTAAACTCTTCATCCACAGGAATCCAGTGAATTGATATCATTCCTCTTACCCTGTCCGGGAATGCCACATCCGCCGCCCCTTCATACTCCGCCCCGCTCGTCACCGCCACCCGGTCCAATTCCCCGGAACGATATGTGGTGGTCTTTGTAAAACCGTCATATTCTGCCTCACGCGATGCCAATACCTGCTCTGTCAGATGGCCGTCCCCAAAGCTTAACATCCATTTGCTTTCGTAAACATACCCCGCGTCCCCCCTCACGATGTCCGGATAAATAAAACAGGTTTTTCCGTCCGTCAGATCCAGATACACCGGCGCGAACCCCCGAATGATATCCGGGCAGGAAGCATATTCCCCGGACAATGTCCGGGTACAGGCAACCAGAGAGTTTTTGTCCTCTGATACTTCGTAAATGCAGGAATTAGTATAGCTCCCGCTCCCCCCGTAATAAGCGGCAACCAACTCAAGCCGCCCGTTTCGGTCCAGGTCGGTAATGGCATACCACGTCAGATCCGTTCCGGTATCCGTCAGTTCCCACATCGGTCTTTCACTTAGGATCAGGTTTAACTGATCCTCCAAGTCCTTCCCGCTTTTTTTCCATCCGCCCGCCGAAATAAATTCTGCCATCTTTTCAGGGTTTGCCTTTGTTTTGGAATTGTCCTTATCCGATACCTTATCCGAAGAAACCTCCACTACCGAAAAGCTTTGGTAGGATGTTTCCAACTGCTCATACCATAAACTTCTTACATCGTCCTTTTGTTCTGGCGCAACAAACCACAGAAAATATGCCATTCCCTTCTCCCAGCCTTCAAACACTTGATCCGCTGCGTCCTGATACTCCTGTTCATTTGTCACACGCAGCCCGTTTTCGCCTCCGTAAGCCACAACCGGCGCACCGTCTATATATTCCGTGATACGGTAAGCCAGTGTGGTTTCTAAAACCTGCTCTTCCTTTAATTCCAGACTCTTTTTGCCCTCGTAGTAATACGCTGCCCCATTGCGGATCAGGTCGTCAAACACATAGCGATACACATTTTCCTTACTGTTGTAATAGACGGGTGCAACACCCCAAATAATATCCGCCTGGGAATCCCCCTCAGGAACCGTTTGCTTATAATGCACCAGTGAATTCCCGTCCGCAGACACCTCATAAATATCTGCATAAGTGTAATGTCCGGTTCCCTGGCAGGAAGCAGCGATGATCTCAAGTCTTCCGTTGCCATTTAAATCCGTCACGGTATACTTTGTTCCTTCCGCCACAAAATCCGTCCGTTCCCAGACTTCTTTCTGGTCTAAAATAAGGTTTAGCTGGTTTTCCAGATATTTTCCGCTTGCCTTTTTCCCCGTCCTCCCATCTTCCCCCGCTTCGATTTTCAGATCATCAAAACAGGAGAACGGAACATACTCTGGCAAGATGCGATATTCCTCATAAGCATTTATAATTTCCAGTGCCCCTTCTTCCGCTATTGCCACCCATCTGCCCAATAGTGCATCCTCCCCGGACGCATACGCCCAAAGATGCTCCTGACCCGCCACGCCGTCATTAATAATACTTTCTGGCGAAGCATCATAAACAATGGTATAGAGCGGAAAGAGTTTTCCTTCCCTTACCACATTATAGCTCCACCTGCTATCGGACGCACTTGAGGAACCTTTATTTATAATAATATAACTGCCACCCTCCCGGCAAAGATAATAGCGGTTGCGCTCCATCCCTGTAAAAACCTGCTTCGGCACGCCGCCCTCCATGCAATACAGCTCAAAAACCTGCTGCCTGATAAAATCATCGCCCCCGATTGCCCCTATCAGCAGTTCCTCGATTCCATCACCGTCCAAATCCAAAAATGCATATCCGATTTTATCCAATGTATCCTCACCGTAGCAATACGCGGCGATGGAGCTAAAACCTTCCTCGACAAGCTTTCCCGGCTTCCACTCTTCTTTTAACGCAGTGTGGTATGAAGTAAGAACGGAAGCATACTTCTCCGCCACATCCTTCCCGCCGGAATCCTCCTTCCCGGAAAGTCCGTTCCCGCCCTCCGGTGTATTTTGTTCACCGGAATTTCCCTTTCCTGTCAGATTTTTTCCGTCCGGGCTATTTTCCCCCTCCGGTGCGCCTGCGCCGTCCGGCTCCGTCTGCCCCTCCGGATTTCCACCTGCCGCCGATGTATCCACACTGCCCAGATTTAATCCGCACCCGACTGCCGTTACCAACAGCAGCAGCAAAACAGCAAGCCAAGTCTTTGGCTTTCGATATGATAATATATTTTTCACTCTACTCTTCACCTCATTTCCACCAAATGCCGCAAACAGACCGATTCCATTTGCCCCCTGCGCCATGCATAACAATGCAGCCGAATACTCCTTTTTAATCTCCGCACCCATCTGTTCCACAACCCACTCATCGCAGGACATCTCCATATCTTCGCACATTTTTTTAAATGCCAGCCAGACCAGAGGATGGAACCAGTAAATACTTACTAAAAATAACCCCATCGCCTTGATAAATGGGTCCTTCCTGCGGATATGTACACGCTCATGACAAAGCACATATTCCCGCACCGTCCCCGTAAGACCTGTGGCAAGATAAATGACCGGGCGGAAAATCCCGTCAACAAAAGATGCTGCTACCTGATTGGTTTCATACACGCCTTCTTCCACGTAAACTGCGCCGAGCAGTCTTTTTTTAAAGCGGCGCAGTGTACACGCCCACACAGCCCAGAAAACTAAGATTCCGGAAATCCAAATACCACAGAGTACTCGGAGCAACCCTGTATAACGGAATAAATTACCCGGTTCGCCCGCTGATTTTTGGTAATTTTTTACAGTTTCATTTTCTTCTGGTTCCAGGTTACTTCCAAATGGGATGTTCATAACAGCATTTTGCCCTGCGCCAATCATCTGACCGCTTTGTATTTTCTCCCCTCCATGCTCTTTCCCAATCCCTTGACCACTCTGTATTTTCTCCCCGTCCTGCCCTCCTTTAATCCCCGGACTGCTTTGTATATTCCCCCCGGTCTTTCCTCCAGTATTATAACCATCCTGTTCGTTCCCTTCGCCGCCACTCTGACCGGTGTTCAAATCACCCCCATATACTCCCCCGTCACTTTGGGATGGCACACTTTCAGGCTCCCAATTTACATCCGTTCCCATCCCGGCATTAAAATTCCCGGAACCTGCGCGCTCTTCCCCTGTGTCGTTCTCGTTCACCGAAACATCCACATGCGCATACAGGGACAGGGCATCCGGAACCAGGCTGAACGGGCTTTTTATCATAACCGGGCAGACCAGACGGAGCAGTACGGCACTCCATAGCAGATAGCTGTATCGCTTAGGAAACCGGCGCAACAACATTCGGACTAACAA
>CAJUMD010000161.1 GCA_910587275.1 uncultured Kineothrix sp. | reverse complement strand
AATGGGTTTCATAACCCCATCGGTGCCTTTCGCAGAAAGGCGGATTATATATATGGAGAATTTAGAGCGGAAGGTTGAAGCGGCACGGGAAAATACGGTGCAGAAGGCGGATTCGGATTTCATTACGGAGAGGATTAAGCAGCGTCCCGTGAATAAGGTGAAGCTGCTTCGCAGGACGTTGATTACGGCAGCCATGGCAGTGATTTTTGCTTCGGTTGCCTGCCTGACGTTCCTTATTTTGGAACCGGTCATCAGCAACTGGCTGTATCCCAAGGAGGAACCGGCGCCCATTGAATTTCCGGCGGAAACGGATGAAATGCTGCCGGAAGATATGATAGCGGATGATTCCCAAATGGAGGAACCGCCGCCGCCGGTGGAATTCAAGCTGGAAGACGAGCAGATTGCGAAAGTGCTGGATAATGTTTCGCTGGACATGGATGATTATGCTTCCATGTACGGGCTGATGGCAGAGGTGGCACAGGAAGCGGAAAAGTCCTTGGTGACGGTGACGGGGTCGGTATCAGACGTGGACTGGTTTAACGATACCTATGAGAAAAAGAATCAGACATCGGGTATCATCGTGGTGAAGACGGAACGGGAAATCCTGGTTTTGGTGAATTACGAGAAGATTATCGATGCAGAAAATATTGTGGTGACATTCTGCAAAGGGGAGCAGGCACAAGCGAATCTGCGGAAGCGGGACGTGAACACCAAACTGGCGGTGCTCTCCGTGGCGTTGGATGCGCTGGGAGAGGAAACCATAAACGTAGTAAAAGCTGCGGATTTGGCGGCAAGTTCCGGCAGCAGGGCAATCGTCGGGAATCCGGTCATCGCCATCGGAAGTCCTTTGGGGCATGGGGAGTCGGTATGCTACGGAGTGGTTACTTCCAACGGTAATTCCCTGAATACGGTGGATTCCTGTTATAAGATACTGACGACGGACATATACGGCAGCCAAAATGCATCGGGGGTTTTGATTAACATAAAGGGGCAGGTGCTTGGCATGATTGACAACTCGCATAACAGCGAAGACATGAAGAACCTTGTGTCTGCGCTCGGCATTACGGAGCTGCGGCGTGTCATTGAGCGGATGAGCAATGCAAGGGAGCAGGCATACCTGGGAACTTACGGCATGGACGTGACACCGGATGCCAACGAAAGCCTTGGTGTACCGTTCGGCGCATACATTACGGAAATCGCCATGGATTCGCCGGCAATGACGGCGGGCATCCAAAGCGGCGATGTGATTACCGCAACCGGGGAAAAGACCATTAAGACTTATGGGGATTTGGTCAGCGCACTGGCGGAATTAAAACCGGATGAAACAGTGTCGATTACGCTGATGCGTCAGGGACCGGAGGAATATGTGCCGATGGAAGTGGATGTGACGCTTGGCACTTTGGAGTAAGCAGAAAAATCAAAAAGACAGGAAGGAAACAGTATGAAATATATTAAGGACTATAAGGAAGGCGACCGTGTGTTTGATATTTATCTGTGCAAACATAAACAGTCGGCGGTGACAAAAAACGGGAAATCTTATGATAACGTAATTTTGCAGGATAAGACAGGAACTATTGATGCGAAAGTATGGGACCCGAACAATCCGGGAATCGGTGATTTTGATACGTTGGATTATATCGAGGTTTACGGGGAAGTGACCAGTTTCCAAAGCGCCCTGCAAGTGAACGTGAAGCGGATTCGGAAGTGTCAGGAGGGGGAATATGAACCATCCGATTACCTTCCGGTGAGCAGTAAGGACATTGGGGAAATGTTCCGGGAACTGCTTGGCATAGTGGAAAGCATAGGAAATCCTTATTATAAAAAGCTGCTGCGGGCTTTCTTTGCCGAGGATGCGGAATTTGCCAGAAAGTTCCAGGCATCTTCGGCGGCGAAAAGGATTCACCACGGCTTTGTGGGAGGTCTGTTGGAGCATACGTTAAGCGTAACGAAAATGTGTGACTATTTGTGTACGGCTTATCCCGTCTTGAAAAGGGATTTGCTGTTGACGGCGGCAATCTGCCATGATATGGGGAAAGTGCGGGAGATTTCCCTTTTCCCTGAGAACGATTATACGGATGACGGACAGCTCTTGGGGCATATCGTGATGGGGGCGCAAATGGTGGCGGAACGGGCGGCAGGCATTGAAGGGTTCCCGCATCATTTGCTGACCCAGCTCCAGCATTGTATTTTGGCGCATCAGGGGAAACTGGAATTCGGTTCGCCGAAAGTTCCGGCGCTGATGGAGGCGCTTGCCCTTTACCATGCGGACGATACGGATGCAAAGCTGGAGACTTATAAGGAAATATTGGAAAGCGCCGGGGAAAACAATCAGGATTGGCTTGGCTATAACCGGCTGTTTGAGTCCAACTTAAGGGCGACGAGACTGGAGTAGGCTGGTTTTCGTGCAGCAGGGAAAGAATCGGATCGGGAGCGTGGAATGGGAATGGAGTACGGAAAGAATGACATTCTGACGGTGACAATCGAAGATATCGGCAATGGCGGAGAGGGTATAGGTAAGGTTAACGGCTATACCCTTTTTGTGAAGGATGCCGTTATCGGGGATACCGTGAAATGTAAAATCACAAAGGCAAAGAAAAATTATGCTTATGCCAGGCTGGAAAAAATCGTAAAGCCTTCGGAAATACGGGTGGAACCAATCTGCAAATACCACAGGCAGTGCGGCGGCTGTCAGATACAGGCAATGGAGTACGGGGCGCAGCTTGTATTTAAGCAGAATAAGATACGAAACCATTTGATACGGCTCGGGGGCTTTGACGGGGCGTTTGTGGACCGCATCATGGAGCCGGTCGTGGGGATGGAGGACGGTTCCCATTCCTGTTTTCATTACCGTAATAAGGCACAGTTCCCGGTGGGGACGGATAAACAGGGAAATCCGGTAACGGGTTTTTATGCGGGCAGGACCCATGATATCATTGCCAATACGGACTGTGCGCTCGGAACGCCGGAAAACAGGGAAATCCTGGAGTGCATCCTTGGATATATGCGGGAGTATCACATACCGGCTTATGAGGAAAAGACGGGGCAGGGACTGGTACGGCATATCCTGATACGCAAGGGATTTACCAGCGGGGAGATTATGGTATGTTTAGTGTTAAACGGAACAGGAAAGAAGGGCTTTCTGCCGGAACAGGAAATCCTGGTGGAGCGGCTAAGTAAGATTGCAGGAATGACAAGCGTGTCGGTGAATGTCAATACGGCACGGACGAATGTTATCATGGGAAGGGAGACCCATACGGTATGGGGGAAGGACACCATATCCGATACTATCCATGTGGTGGATACGGAGGATTTTAAGCGCACGGGACGTGGAATTACGTTTTATATTTCCCCTGCATCTTTTTACCAGGTGAATCCGGTACAGACGGAGAAACTGTACAGCCTGGCGTTAGAGTATGCGGGTCTTAGCGGGAAAGAAAACGTGTGGGATATATACTGCGGGATTGGGACGATTTCTTTATTTATGGCGGGTGCCGCGAAGCATGTTTACGGGGTGGAGGAAGTT
Source organism: uncultured Kineothrix sp. (assembly GCA_910587275.1). GTDB lineage: Bacteria > Bacillota > Clostridia > Lachnospirales > Lachnospiraceae > Kineothrix. The sequence continues at coordinate 1,071 of CAJUMD010000161.1, read as the reverse complement.
CCGCAGGCGGTTGCGGATGCCAAACGGAATGCGCGTAATAACGGAATTGAAAACGCGGAATTCTTCGTGGGAAAGGCGGAAGAAGTGCTGCCGGAGAAGTACGCAAAGGAAGGAATCCGCGCGGACGTAATCGTAGTGGACCCGCCGCGCAAAGGCTGCGAAAGGGCTGTTTTGGATACCATGCTCAAAATGCAGCCGGATAAAATTGTGTATGTGAGCTGCGACTCGGCAACGTTGGCGAGGGATTTGAGGGTGCTTTGTGACGGGGGGTATGCGGTGGAGAGGATCCGGGGGGTGGATCAGTTTGGGCATACGGTGCATGTTGAGACTATTTGCTGTTTAAGCCGCATAAAATAAGGGTTTTCAAGCGTTTAGAGAGGTGAAAACGGGTGGCTTGCCACCGATTTGCCACCGTAATTCTGAAAAATCACCCAAAACGTTAAGAGAGGGCTGAACAGCGGTGAACTTTTGCTGTCAGCCCTCTTTTGGTGTTCTATGAGGTTTTCCGGCCTGCTGCCTGTTCAAAGAGATCAACGGAACGTGCCGCCATGACTTCCGTGTCATGCACATAGGTCTGCAAAGTGGTCTGTATGTTGGAATGGCCCAGCCGGGCCTGTACGTCCTTCACATCAGCGCCGGATTCGATCAGTACCGTGGCGTGGGTGTGCCGCAGGGAGTGGTAATCAAAGGCAAGCAGCAGTTCCTTGTGGATCACCCGGGCACAATACTTGAAAGAATCCGTGGAAGTGTATTCGCCGTTTTCTGCTATGCAGACCATACGCACACGGGGAAGGGCTGATTCAACGCACTTTTGGATAGGAACAATGCGCTGCATATCATTCCCTTTTTCGTCAACCTCTTTTTTCAGGACGTGGATTGTATAATATTCACTGTATTTCAGTTCGTTTTTCAGCTGGGCGGTGCGCTCTTGTTTTAATGCCTGATAGAGGGTATCGCCAAACTTTACGGTGCGCATGGAAGACGCTGTTTTGGTTGTGGTGAAGTACCATGAGGAACGCATTTCCTTTTTCCCGGTCTTTTCCACGGCCTTGCGGACATCAGCCCCGAAGT
>CAJUMD010000160.1 GCA_910587275.1 uncultured Kineothrix sp. | reverse complement strand
TTTCCCTAATGTGTCCGCATTCTGTTAAGAAAAACTCCGCCGGAAACGAAGCACGGAAAATCCGGGACAGGCAATCCCGCTGTTGCAGCCCCGCAAAAACTCCCGCCTGTGCGTCCGCCTCCGAACAAAACATTTTCGGTTGAATATCAAAAAAATTTAAAAAAATTTAAAAAAAGTGGTTTACATTTTCGGCTGTTTTTTCTTTTTAATAGATAGAGGGGAAAAAAAGAAGCTGTTACCGCCTTTTTTCAAAATTTCTTTTTTCCAAAATATCTTAGCGTCTGCTTTTTATATAACGCATATTCTTCTTTGAACATATGGTGCATATGGGTTTCCTCCTGCAAAATTTGAAGATGCAGCATTATGCCAGCCCAAATGGAAACACAAACTAACGGAATATTAAAAAACATAAGACACATGGAAAGGTATAACAAATCAAATCCGGCAAATGCAGGGTTCCGGCTCCATTTGTAGATGCCGCTTGTAATCAGCGTTGTTTTTTCCTCCGGAATACCAACCCTCCAACTGGTTTGCATGGCAGACGTTGCCAGGGCAAAAATAATTACGCTGGCAATCCCTGCGGCAATTCCGGTCAGCCTGATTTCATTGGGAGGAAATTGTTTTACCAAAAATATGCTGCCTGCACCAAAGATAAATGCCAGTATGGTAGCACAATATGTAATGCGTTCAATAAGCAGTACTTTTTTCGGTTTATTTCCGGTTCCCATTTGGTTTGTTTTAATGGATTGCTGTTTTTGAATGATGAGTTTGGCGAAATAGAAGCCGTAAAATGCTGTCATAATAAATATTGCCATGATTGGATAACCCATAAGCACCTCCTGTTACAGCGGACATTTCATTTTAAAAATTTCTTCGCAGATTCGATGGATATATTCTGCAACCGGTGTGTCCGCGAGTTTATAATAAATCTCTTTTCCATCGCGTCTGCGGACGAGCAATCCCGTATTTTTTAAGGTTTTCAGATGATGTGAAACGGCAGGGGCGCTCATTCCCATTGCTGCGGAAATGTTGCTTACGCATTCTTCGCAGTGGCATAACAGCCACAGTATCCGCAACCTGGTTCCGTTACTGATTTGTTTAAAGATTTCTGCCGCCATCTCGCAATCTTCCACAGCCGGTAATTTCCCAAGGAGCATTTCTGTATTTTGTCCGTGGTCATGTGGTAAATGATGCTTTTTCATTTTCTTATTCCCTTCGTCAGACATTTCAATGACTGTTTCGGTGTTTAATAAACATTTAAACATATGTTTAAATGTTTGTCAATATTTTTGGAAGAAAATGTAAGACGGCTAGTAACAGTCTGAACTGAAATGCTATGTTGATGAGCGGACACACGGGCGGCAGGGAGAAACCGGGCAGGGGGGTGGTGCTCCTGACTTTTGCGTCCGCACCGAACATAACATTCCAGGCTGAACTGCTGCGACGGTTAGGAAAAAGGGAGAGTAGGCTGTGTCTTTGTGATTAAAAGTTCATGGAATTAAAAAAAGTCTTGACCGTACAGCTACTGTACGGTTTATGCTGTGGATTACAGAGGATAAAGGAGGAAAAAAGAATGGAAAACCAAAATGTGTATGAAAAACCGGTGACGCTGGGACATATTTTTAAATTTGCCGTGCCGACCATTGCCATGACGGTATTTATGTCCTTTTATACAATGGTGGACGGGCTGTTTGTGTCAAACCTGATTGGCACGGATGCGCTGGCTGCGATTAACCTGACGGCGCCGGTCATCCAGCTTGTTACGGCAATTTCCACTATGCTGGCTACCGGAGGAAGCGCGGTCATCATGAAAAAGATGGGAGAGCAGAAATATGGGGAGGCAAAGGAAGATTTTACCTTCCTGATTCTGGTAAATGCTCTGGCAGGAATCCTGATGTGTGCGGCAGGTTATCTGGTAATGGATGATATTTTCGCGGGAATGCACCTTTCTGCAGGCGTGGAAGGGTACTGTGTGGAATATTTGGGACGTTATCTGCTGTTTACCGTGCCGATTCTCCTGATGAACAATTTCACGCTTTATATGATTGCCAGCGGTAAGGCAGCCCTTTCCCTGGTCTGCTCCGTGACGGGCGGTGTCCTGAACATGGTGCTTGACTATGTCTTTCTTGCCGGGTTTGGCATGGGAATCAGCGGGGCTGTGGTTGCAACGGGACTTGGGTATTCCGTGACGGCGGTTGTGGGTTTATTTGTATTCAGCCGGAAAAAGAGTCTGCTGCATTTTAAGAAACCGGCATTCCGCTTGAAAGTCCTCGCCAATGCGGCGGTAAACGGATGCTCGGAGATGGCGTCGGCGCTTGTTACCGGGATAATTACCATGATGTTTAACTGGACGATGCTCCGTTATGCCGGGGAAGACGGGGTTGCGGCGGTCACGGTTGTCATGTATGTGCTGATGTTTGCCAGTTCTTTGTATACCGGATATTCTTACGGGGTTGCTCCCATGCTAAGCTATTACCATGGGGAAAGAAATCATGAAAAATTAAAAAAACTGGTTGCGGTCAGCCTGAAAGTGGTGGCGGGGATTTCCCTGGTGACGGTTGCGGCTTCCTTTATGCTGACCGGATCGCTGGTGTCGGTATTTGCCCGGCCGGATAATCCGGTGTATGATTTGGCAGTGACGGGGAACCGGATATGTACCGTTGCGTTATTTTTTATCGGATTTAATATTTTTGCCAGCGGTATGTTTACCGCGTTATCCAACGGGGTAGTTTCAGCGGTTCTTGCATTTTCCAGGTCCTTTGTCTTCATGCTGGCTGCCATGACCGTATTGCCCCTGCTCCTTGGCGTAAACGGGATTTGGCTGGCAACGCCGGTAGCGGAGCTGATGGCGCTGGCACTGTCGGTCTTCATGTTCTTAAAGCACCGGAAGAAATATGGGTATTGAGCAGGACGGGATGAGCGGTTTTCCGGTTTGGCTTTTGCAAAGTGTGCCGGAAAAATTGCGTTTCGTGTAAAAGCGTATTTTTGGCAATGGGTTTCTGATATAATGCAGACATGGAAGGAAATCGGAAAGAAACCGGAAAGAAATCGGAAAAAAAGCGAAAAGAAACCGGAAAGAAACGGCGGAAGACGAAAGCGTGGATGTTCGGGTAAAAAAGTATGGTACCGGCAAGGGAAGCGGTCGGACAGCAACGTTTTTGTGGGAAACGGAGGGTATGGGAGGGAATATGAAGGAGTTAATAATCGATGCAACCGTTGAAAACATTGGAAAAGTTACGGAATTTGTGGACGGACAGTTGGAATTGTTTCATTGTCCCATAAAGGCGCAGATGCAGATAGATATTGCCATTGACGAACTGTTTGGGAATATTGCCCATTATGCCTACAACCCGGATGTAGGGTCTGCTACGGTCCGGGTGGAAGTGACGGAGAACCCGTTAGCGGTGGCAGTCACTTTTATTGACCACGGCATACCTTACGACCCGCTGACAAGCAAAGAACCGGATACCAGCCTTTCCGCGGAGGAGCGGCAGATCGGCGGCCTTGGTATTTATATGGTTAAAAAGAGTATGGACGAGATCTCTTATGAATACCGGGAAGGAAAAAATATTTTGAAGATAAAGAAGAATATTTAAAAGCTCCGATGTGCGTGTAAAATGGCAGGACCGCGTACCTTTATGTGGCGCCTCGCCGTACTTTGGCAAGAATAACAGGGTGGCGGCAAGTTTTCCGTTGGTAAGGATGATTGCCTGAACGCAATATTTCCTTTTGCCGCCGCCTGCTCCTGTCACGTCATGCATTTGTCATATTGTTTATCTTCCATTTCAATAAAAAATTTCTGTATATGTCTATATGCGTTTTCCCGAAAGGCTTGTTTGCACTCATCTGTCAATGTACCGCAAAAAAGCCATTGCTGCATAAAAAGAAAAATCGGTGCATATAATTTGACCGCGGAATACTCACTGTCAGAGGTTTTAATAATTCCCGCTGTATTTAACAGAGAAAAAACTTTTGCTTGAAAATGTAACGGTTTATCAAACATCCAGCAATCATATATTTTTTGTATTTCCTCATTACAAAAACGCTCAATCGAAAGTAAGCGCATTATTTTATTGCAATATCCGTCCAAAAGATACTTTTCAAAAAAGCAATAGCAGGTTTCTTTCCACAAATTTTCCCCAAAAGTGTCCGGTGCATCCTTTAATGCCTGCTCTAATTGGAGCATGAGTTCCGTAGCTGCTGCTTCAAAGTGTTGCAGCAGATCGTCTAAAATACTTTGTTTGTTTTTGAAATGATAATAAACCGAACTTTCCTTGATACCGACACGTTTACAAATATCCCTGACAGAAACTGCAGAAAAACCATTTTGGGAAAATAAATCTAATGAAACATCTAATATTCTTTGTTTTGTTCCGTTCATACGGATGCCTCCCCTAACAGTTGTTAGATTATATTATATTTAACAACCGTCAGATTGTCAATCCGTTAATCCCGGTATTGCTTAGCCTGAAATGTTATGTTCGGTGCGGACGCACGGGAGGGAGTTTTTTGTGGGGCGGCGGCAGCGGAATTGCCTGTCCCGGTTTTCCGTGCACTTTTTCCGGCTGGGAGTTTCTAAGCAGAATGGCGTAGGTTATCATTGGCTGCGGTCGCCCTCTATCGGCATCCATGCCGAATCGGGCTAAACCGTGCATCCATG
>CAJUMD010000159.1 GCA_910587275.1 uncultured Kineothrix sp. | reverse complement strand
TACACTTCCTCCGGGGAAAAACTGGAACGCTGGGGGGATTACCTCCTCGTACGCCCCGATCCCCAGGTCATATGGAATACACCGAAAAAAAATGCCGGATGGCAAAAAAGAAACGGACACTATCACCGCAGCTCCAAAGGCGGCGGTGAATGGGAATTTTTTAACCTGCCAAACGAATGGGAAATCCGCTACGGGGAACTCACGTTCCGCCTAAAGCCGTTCAGCTTCAAACACACCGGACTGTTTCCCGAACAGGCTGTAAACTGGGAATGGTTTTCCGCTCTGATCCGCCATGCGGGACGGCCCGTAAAAGTCCTGAACCTTTTCGCCTATACGGGCGGGGCTACGCTTGCCGCCGCCAAGGCAGGCGCACAGGTAACCCATGTGGATGCCTCCAAGGGAATGGTCACATGGGCAAAAGAAAACGCCGTCTCCTCCGGTCTGGGGGATGCCCCCATCCGCTGGCTGGTAGACGACTGCGTGAAATTTGTGGAGCGGGAAATCCGCCGGGGAAATACTTATGATGCCATCATCATGGACCCGCCTTCCTACGGACGCGGGCCGAAAGGGGAAATATGGAAGATGGAAGAAAATATCTTTCCCTTTTTGGAACTGACGGCACAAATCCTGTCGGAAAACGCCCTGTTCTGCCTGATCAATTCCTACACCACGGGACTGCAGCCCGCCGTACTCACCTACATGCTCCATACCGCCATCGTCCGCAGGTTCGGCGGCCATGTGACGGCGGATGAAATCGGGCTTCCGGTCAGGGACAGCGGACTCGTCCTTCCCTGCGGCGCATCGGGACGCTGGCAGGGATAAGACAATAAAGAGAAACGTAAAAAAACAGCCTTAAAACTTAAAACAGCTCCGCCAGCATAAATCCATAGGATATAAACCAAATAATCCCAAGCACTACCTGAATGGCATTGTAAATCAGGAATGCCTTAAAGAAATTGGATTTGCTTTTCTTTTCCTTATCACTGAATGCCCATACGAACATAAGCACGATATTTACACAGGGAATCAGCATCAGGAGCAGGCTTACCAGCCATTCGCCCATCTTAACCGGCACTTCCATTTCCTGCTCATAGCCGCCCTGGGAAGGATACTGGTACTGCCCCTGTCCATAGGGATTCCCCTGATTCCCGTACCCGTAACCGGGATTCTGTCCCTGCCAGCCGTTCCCGTAATTCGGACTGCCGCCCGGATTCTAGTTTCCGTATCCGTAATCCGGATTTGCGCCCGGCTGGCCGGCATATGTACTGTCTTTCTCCAAACTTACCTTGTTCGCATTGGAAGACCCGTTATCTCCGTTATAATTGTTATAATTGTTGTCCACTTTCTTGCTCCTCCTGTTTTTTATTCCCGCAGGCCATGAGCCAATCAGCCGCACTTGTGCGGATATTTGGCGACTGCCGCGAGGGTCAATACTCTGTTGCCTGCAGCGGGGTTGTTGACTCGAATTTCCGTATTGCTTCCATACCGTTTACCATAACAACTTTGCTATTATATCATATTCCCAATACCCTACGCAAGATTTCCTTATAAAACGGGACCGTCTTTTCCAAAAAATTTCCCGGCGTATACACATAAGGAGGGCGGTTTGGGAACAAAACCGTCATACGGTACCCGTAAACCGCAAGCAGGCACAGGCACAAAACAGCCGTACCGGACTTAAGCCCCTTAATCCTTTTCCCAAACCCGTACCGCATCACCGCGCAGTAGACCAAAAAAAGCAGCACAAAGATTGCCATGGGATTCATCCTCCATGACCTCTCCCACTGCCCCGTAAACAAAAACAGGAAGGCGCGCGTCATCCCGCAGCCCGCGCAGGGCAGTCCCGTGAAAAGAACCACGGGGCAAAAGGCATGGAATACCACATGCACCGTTATATAATATACCGCAAAAACCAGTATCCCTGTCCTGTAATCCCGCAAATCCCTGCGAATTCGGACTGCTGCCGCTTTTATTCCCCGATTGTCCCTGTTTCCTTCCGGCATGGTCCGCTCCTTCCCGTCTCCGTATGCATCCGCTCCCATCCAATCTAATATCCCGGCACACCGCCGCAGCACAACCCTCCCCCGCCGCAGCAGAGATTGCAGAACAGGTTTGCAAGGCAGAGCCGGAAGCACATATTCCCGCCCCCCGTATAGGGGCTGCCGTAAGCATACTGGCGCTGCCGGTACTGCATGCCCCCGTTTTCAAACCGGTATACCAAACTCCGGTAATCCATGTTCTGCGGCTCCAGGGCGGCGGCTCTTTTGGCATGTTCCACTGCCGCCACCATGTTCCCTAGCCCCGCATGGGAAAGCGCGCTGTAATAGTACCATCTTGCACCCCTTTCCCCCATGCTGTCAAGTACCGTTCTCGCTTCCTTATAATATCCGTTCCTTACATAATTGCCTGCTGCCCGCAAATGCCCGTCTTCCTCGTAACCGGTAGTCGTACCGCCAAAACCCCGGAAGTCACCAAAACCGCCGAAGCCCCCAAAGCTGCCGAAGCCTCCGAAACTGCCGTTTCCGTAACTGCCGCTTCCTGTCCCGTTTCCGTAACCGCCGAAACTGCCGTATCCCTGTCCCCCATAGCCTTCCGTACGTTCCTTCATAATCTGCCCATAGGCTTCCTGTACCTGTTTGAAGGTTTCCTCTGCCTGCGCCTTGTTTGGGTTATTTATGTTGGCATCGGGGTGGTATTTCCTGCTAAGCGCCCTGTATGCTTTTTTAATCTCATCCTCGGAGGCATCCTCCGCCACGCCGAGAACCTGATATGGATTCCTCATTGCCTTTTCCCTGCCTTTTCTGCCGCTTCCCGTTCTCCCCTGACTTTCTCAAACCGGTACCACACGCCGGAATATAAGATATTCCTTAAGATTCCGGCATGTTCCAAAATAGGGAGTTTTTCAAATTCCCTGGAGCATTCCGACATCATTAACACCAAAATCCCCCTGCACCGCTCCTCAAAACCGGGATTCCCGTACCAGTTCCGCAGCGGGTTATAACTGCCCGTTTTCATATCCTTTTCCACATCCTCGTAAGCGTCGCACAAATAAATGAATTTTCCCAAATACATGCCGATACGGTACAGACAGTCTTTCCATTCATCGTTCCGGTAAACCATGATTTGTGCCATGACTTCCCCGAAAAGCCGCGACATTTCATCGATGTCGGTACAGCCTTCTTTTTCCCTGCGCGTAAGCTGGCGCATGGCTGTCTCGATGGCACGCACTTTGCCGCCGTACCTCCTTCCCACCGCACGGTACCCCTTTTCCAACAGGCCCGCATAAATCCGCTTCCCGCACTTTCTGTCATCCTGCCAGTCGTCCAGACATTTATAATAAGTCAGAAGAATATTCATATCCGCCGCATATTCCGTGCATTCGTTTTTCTTCACCATATGCTTTTCCAACGGATGGGCGATACATTTGCAGCTCTCCGTCACCGTGTCCGGTTCGTACAGACCGGACAGCAGCAGAATGACAAACGTCATGTCATAGGACAGCGAAAGCTGTCCCGTCAGCCCGTACTTCTCTTTCAGCAAACGGCACAGCCCGCAATAGTAGGCATGATAAATATCAAATTCCTTGAATTTCATCTCTCCCTTGTTGACAATTACATAACCGAACATAACCGCTCCTCCCAGTAACCGGCCCCCCTGCGGCAGTCCACCCATCCGGACTGCCGTCCCTGTTTCCCCTTATCCTACCGCTTTACCGCAGGAATGGCAATAAACGCCTTATAAATAATTTATTAAAATTTACGGATGCATGTTCTTTACTGCACTGAAAAACAAATCCTTTTGGCTGAGCAGAAACAGCCGGCGGCTTTCCGGGATGCCAAGAATCAGGAACGCATCCTCTTTGGAAGATACGATACGCCCTTCCGCGTCCACGTAACAGGTCGTCAGCCCCAGTCTTCCCGCCTCCAGCCGGAACACATCCTCCGTCATCGTAAACGTCACATCTTCGGAATCCGCATCCTCCCCGTCTTCCCCCATAACCTGCAGGCGGCTGCCGTATCTGGGGTCCAGGGCATGTCCTGGGAAGATTTCCACCTCCGAATCCATTCCTTCCGCTTCCGCCGCATTTCTCACCCTCTCCGCAAAGAGCCGTGCCTGTTCTTCCCGGCCGTTTTCAAATATGCGGATTTTCTCCTGCCCCTTAAGGAGCCGTACCAGTTTTTCCTCCGAATGGACCACCGGATGAATCTTATATTCTTCCGCCCTGCCCGTCTTTCCGTAAAGGGCATCCATATAGGCGTGCATCACCGTTTTCGTCCGGTTTTCTTCCCCCAGGTAAAGGTCGTTGCAGACCACGTCAAAAATCCTCTCTAAGAAAACCTGGCACATGCCTTCCCGGTTTTCCTCCGGCGTATATTTCATAAAAAACCGTATCCAATTCCTCCATGTGTAATAAAGGGGAAACGTATTTTCACTTTCCTTCTTTGCCCCCATGCTGTGCAGTACCTTGGAACGCCCGACGGATGCCACCTTATATCCTGCACGGTTACAGCAAAGCCCCCATTCCGTATCGTCCCAGTAGAGGAAATTTTCCTCCGGCAGTGCGCCGATTTCCCGTATCACAGAGGTCCTCACCAGCACGGAGCAGGCGGCTACCGCATCCGAATAGACCACCTCCGGCATACTCCCGTCCTCCAAACGGTTATAATACTTCGCCTCGCAGCAATATTCCTCCCACACGATATCGATGCCGAACTGCTGCACATAATCCGGGTCTTCCATATGGTACACTTTTGAGCCGCACATCCCCGTAT
>CAJUMD010000158.1 GCA_910587275.1 uncultured Kineothrix sp. | reverse complement strand
ATGATGATATTATGGATAACGGCTTGGTCAGGAGGGGAAGGAAATCGTTTGTTTCCGAATATGGTTTGGACGATGCCCTTGTGATGGGTGATTTCCTTATTTTTGCAGCAATGCAGGAATTGAATTCGGTACAGGGGAAAAACGCCGGGGCGGTCCGCAGGCAGATGATATGGAATGGTCTGATGCTGTGCGGCGGACAGAAAGAAGAAAAAAAGCTGTTGGGAAACATTGATGCCGGACAAGACGTTTATTTTCAGGTAATTGAAATGAAAACGGCTTGTTTTTTTGAGGCTGTTTTTAAGGCAGCCGCGTTTACGGCGGACCAGGATATGAAAACAGTGGAAAATCTCGGTGATGCCGGAAAAGAGCTGGGATATGCATTCCAAATCAGGAACGACATAAAGGATATTATGTCGGCGGATGGGGAACATGGTTCTTCCGATATACAAAGGCATCTTGTTACGCTGCCGGTCATTCTTGCATACCGGAACGGGGGACGGTACGTAAAAGCGGCGTTAAAGGAACATTACGCCTTATGCAAAGGCAGAGGAAGCGGGGAGATAAAACGGATTTTACTGGAGACGGGCGGCGTACGGGAAGCGGAAAAAATAATGAAAAGGTCTTTGAGGACGGCATACGATATACTGACGGATTACGGCAGGAGCGATGCATTGGATGAAATAAGCAGGATTATGGATTACCTGCGGGATAAAATATAACTGTTTTGGTATCTGCCGGCAAAAACTGCCGGTAAGGGCTGCCGGTGAAGAAAGGAGAATGTAATGAAGAAAGGAAGTAAATGGGAAAAAATAAAGGCGTATCTTGCCATTAACCGGTTTGAGTTCACGCCGGTCAGCGAGGGAATTATCATTTCCTTTATGGTACTCGGGGCCGCGACATGGAAAGAACTGGTTACATGGCCGGTGCTGCTGACTTTTCTAACCTATAATGTGGCGACTTATTGGGGCGGAGCCATAAATGTTTATTTTGATTATGAATTTGACAGGAAATCCCCGACCAAAAAGAGACTGCCGGAGGCAATAGACCTGGTGGGAAAAAAGAAGGTAAGGAATATGCTGGTTGCGGAGGCCGTCCTTTTCCTGGCTATGGGAGGAGTTTTGGCATATATTACGGGAAAGTTCATTCTTCCCCTTCTGCTGCTCGCAGGGACTTTTTTCACAATTGCTTATTCGGTAGAGCCCCTGCGATTTAAAAAGAGGGGATTCCTCAATTCCCTTTCGCTTTTCCTGATTATCATGTTTCTTCCGCCGCTGTTTGGGTGGTATACCGTGCGGGAAACCATGCAGGCGCCGGCATTTCTTATGATTTTGGGACTGGCGCTGGTACAGTATGGGAACGGGCTGTATTATACGACCGCGGATTATACGGAAGATAAAAATGACAATATCAGGACGCCGTCCGTGCTTATGGGCGTTATCCGCTCCGTCCGGGTTTCGATGCTCCTGGTTTTGGCGGGATTTCTGTGCCTGCTTGCGGGTTATTCCCATTATGGGAATGCCATTGGGCTGGTTGTGATTGCGGCAGGACAGGCTTTCGGTTTTTACGGCATGGCGGTATTGCTTTATGCGGCACATAAGGACGACGCGGAGATGGAAAGAATAATCAAAAAAAATGAAATGATAATACCCGCCTGGGTGGCGGTATCCGCTTTCAGCGTTTTGATTGCCTGCCTGTTAAGGGGATGGGTGTCCGTATGGTAAACAGCAGACTGGATCAAATAAGAGCGGCAAATGACATTAAGAAAATCGCTCCGTCCGATTATGCATTTTTGGCAGAGGAAATACGGAGCTGCCTGATCAAAGTAATCAGCCGTACGGGAGGTCATCTTGCATCCAATCTCGGAATTGTGGAAGTAACAATGGCACTGCATCTGTGTCTGACCTTTCCTGTGGATAAACTGATTTTTGATGTGGGGCACCAGTCCTACGTACATAAAATCCTGACGGGGAGGAGAATACAGTTCCGGGAAATAAGGACTCACGGGGGCATCAGCGGATTTCCCAAAAGGGCGGAGAGCGGCAGCGATGCATTTGGTACGGGACACAGCTCCACGGCGCTTTCGGCAGCGCTTGGCTTTGCGGCGGCGAGGGAGCAGTTGGGGCAGGATTATAAAATAGCGGCGGTGGTTGGCGACGGGGCGGCAACGGGAGGAATGTTTTATGAGGCGTTCAATAACCTCGCCTGTTTAAAAGGAAATATGGTTTTTGTCTTAAATGATAACGGGATGTCCATATCATCCAATGTCGGGGCAGTGGCGGAATGGTTAAAAAGCAGCAGAAAACATTCACCGGCTGCTTTTTTTGACGGGATAAATATGGATTACCGGGGGCCCCTGGACGGTCATGATTTGGAGGTTTTGGTACCGGCGGTGAAAGAAGCCTTTGAAAGCAGCCGGCCGGTACTCTTGCACGTACTTACGAAGAAGGGAAAGGGATATGGACCGGCGGAAAAGAATCCGGTATGGTATCACGGATTGGCGGGAAAGGCGCCGGGCGGCGGAAAAGGAGAAGAAACGGAAAGCTATACCGACGTATTCGGAAAGACAATTACGGAAATGGCGGGTAAGGACAGCCGGGTAACGGCGGTATATGCCGCCATGGAGCACGGCGTAGGGCTTCACGGATACAGGGATGTCTATCCGCAGCGCTTTTATGATGTGGGGATTGCGGAAGCACATGCGGTGACATTTGCCGCAGGGCTGGCAGCAGCAGGATTAAAACCGTATGTGGCCGTTTATTCATCGTTTCTGCAGAGAGCGTTTGACCAGATGATTCATGATGTATGCCTTCAGCAGCTTCCGGTCGTGTTCTGCATGGACCGCGCCGGCATCGTCGGAGAGGACGGGGAGACCCATCAGGGGATTTTTGATCTTTCTTATCTGACGCTGATGCCGGGCATGACGGTGGCGGCGCCCGGGGATAAGGACGAGCTTAGGGAATTTCTGCTTTGGTCCCTGGAGTTCCCTTCCCCGCTTGCCATCCGTTATCCGAAACGCAGGGCGTATATATGTCCCATAGCGGAAAGGGATGAAATCAGGCTGGGAAAGAGTGAGGTGCTCATGCAGGGCAGGGATATTGCCCTGCTGGCGGTGGGGAGCATGGTGGAGGATGCGGTACAGATTCATGATATCCTGGCGCAGAGGGGATATTGGGTAAGCGTGGTCAATGTCAGGTTTATAAAACCGTTTGACAGGGAATTGCTGTTTGGGCTGACGTGCAGGCACCGGCTGTTTGTAACGATGGAGGAAAATGTATGGAACGGGGGATACGGGCAGCAGGTCTCGGCTTACCTGGCGGGCAGCGGCAGCAATGTGCATGTGTTAAATATCGGCATCGGGGACATGTTTGTAAAGCATGGGACGATAGGCGGGATAAAGAGGGAGCTTGGGTTGGATAAGGATATGCTGGCGGAGAAAATCATAAAAGAATACCGGTGCTGTGAGAAATAGTGCCGTTAAAAAGCAGTGCCATGAAAAAAGAAGTACCGTGGCAGTGCCGTGAAAAGAAAGGAGAACAGAAAATGGAAGGAAAAATCATGTTGCACGAGCTGGAAAGCGTAATGGAAAAAGCGGTGGAAAATATTTTCCGGAACCAGAAGTTAAGCAAATATTGGAACGGGGATATTTATTACAATGCATATCCAACGGCGGTCGCGCTGATTACCAATAAAATACTGAATATCAGCGAACCGGAGTGGGAACAGAAGGCATTGGCATGGATTGCCGCCCACCAAAAGGCGGACGGGAGCTGGGGGCTGTTAGACAAAGAAACACCCCCGCATCCTGATTTAACGGAAGATGAGATAGCGGATATATTGGAGGTAAAGGCAGCCAGTGCAAGAAATACGGTAGTCTGCCTGTTGGCGCTGGAGATTTACGGGGGATACGGCGAACACGTAAAAAAGGCCAGACGGTATATGAAACATGTGGATGAAAAATATATTGATCCCTTTACGGATTTGTTTTTGGCGTATTTCGGCAGGAAGAAGTGGAAGGATATCGCTATTCCGCCCATTGAGGTCATGCTTGCGCCGAAACATACCAAATTTTATTTTAAGACATTCATTCCGGCATGGGTAAGAGACGGGGCGATGGGGGGAATTATCGTCAAGACGCTGAAAGAAAAGAAATTCATGTCCAGTCCGTTCCGGAAAATGGCAATCAGGAAAGCGGAAAAAAGTCTGTTGGAAAACCAGCTGGGCAACGGGGGCTGGTTTGGAACCTTCCAGCCGTCCGTATATCCCATGCTGGCGTTGAAAGAACTGGGGTATGACATGAACAGCAATGTAATGCAGAAGGGGCTGGCGTTTCTAAGATCCAGAAGGAATCCCGAAAGCGGTTATGTACATACCATACTGCCCACCATCGGGGCCCTGTATGCCCTGCATTTGTCAGGCCACGGAAATGACGAGGAATGTATGCAGGCAGGGCTTCAGTTTCTGCGGATGCAAAAGCAGGAAAAGGGCAGGCTGAACAGGTTCGACCTGACCATTTGGAATACCTCTTTGGCGATTTCTTCGCTGCTGGAGGTAAAGGACGGGGAACCGGAAATCCGGGAAGCCGTCCAAAAAGGGATTTATTTCCTGACCCAAAACCAGGGCGTTTCGGGAGGGTGGGTATTTACCCACAGCAAGGCAGCCCGAAAAGGAACATCAAAAGGAACGCTAAAGGTTTTTTCTGTCCAGTTGTGCTGTCAAAACGTGTTTTCGTGCAATCGGTATTAGACAAAATTTCATTATTTCCGATATTTTATGTGAAAGCCAAAGGAGCTTCCTGTATAATTCAAATATAGGGAATTCCAAGGAAGGTGGTTGATA
>CAJUMD010000157.1 GCA_910587275.1 uncultured Kineothrix sp. | reverse complement strand
ATGAAAATATAAGGTTTGTAATAAAAAACATAGGGGTAGATTTGACACTACCGAATTAAAAATGGAGGAATTAAAAATGAAAGACATTAAAATGGAAGAATTAAAACGAGCCGTCACAAGCATTACCATGCCGAAACAAACGGCGCAGGATTTATTGGAAGGCTGTCTTAGCCAAAACCGTACAGCTTCCCTGCGGTTCCGGTATCCCAAATGGATTGCCGCGGCCCTGGCAATCGTCCTGTTCACCGCAGTGGGCACCACTTCCTATGCCGCCTATAACCTGTACCAAACCAAAAACCTGACCGTGTTTTTTGATTACGGCATTACGGAAGATCAAATCAATGCCATCGGCAAAGAACTAAACGCCATGCCCGGTATTTACTCGCTGCACTTTACCAGTAGTGATGAGGCATGGGAAGAATTCCGGCTGGAATATCTTCCGGAAGAAATCGCCATGCAGTTTACGGAAAACCCTTTAAAAGATTCCTCCAATTATACCGTTACCGTCAAACTCGATGCCGATACTGCGGCAATCCGGGAACAAATTGCAAAACTGGATGGGGTAAGGCTTGTAAATGACCGGAATGAATTGCGGGAAGCAGAAAAAAAGACTGCCGTTTCCATAGAATAATATGGGGCGCCGGCATCTTCCTTTTGGGGCGCTTTAGCGGCATATTCCTTTGCACGGGGGTGTGCATAAAAAACGGTTACCGCACAATACGCGGCAACCGTTTTTCTTTTTTCGATTCATGATTAATCCTGAACATAAGGCATCAGGGACAAATGACGCGCCCTCTTAATGGCAACCGTAAGCGCCCTCTGGTGTTTTGCACAGTTTCCGGTAATCCTTCTGGGAAGAATCTTTCCCCTTTCGGATACATATCTTTTCAACTTATTGACATCTTTATAATCAATTACGTTATCTTTGCCGCAAAATACGCATACTTTCTTCCTTCTGCGCATGCCGCCTTTTCTTCTCATCGGAGAATCAGACTTCTCTGCTTTATTATAAGCCATAATTACATGCCTCCTATCTCAAATTCATTATCAGTTAAACGGCAATTCCTCGTCGATTCCGTCAGGAATATTCATAAAACCGTCGCCGGCTGCCATGGGAGCAGGTCTTCCGCCGCCGGAAAAACCACTGTTACCGGCATAACCCCCGTCTCCGCCGGAACTGTTCTTGCTCTCCGCAAATTCCTGATCCTCAACCACAACATCCGTGGTATACACTTTCACTCCGTCCCGGTTGGTATAGCTTCCGGTCTGGATACGGCCGGTCAGCGCGATTTTCGTTCCTTTATGAAGGTACTTTTCCGCAAATTCCGCGCTTCTCCCAAATGCCACACAACTGATAAAATCCGCTGTCGCATCGTCCCCGTTCCTGCTAAAACGGCGGTCAACCGCAAGTGTATATCTTGCAAATGCCGTCGGGGTATCCCCCTGGGAATATCTCACCTCAGGATCCCTCGTCAAACGTCCCATAAGTATTACTTTATTCATACATTCTCCTGTTCTTTATGCCTCGTCCTGCCGTACGCACAAATACCTGATCACATTGTCCATGATACGAACCCTGTTTTCGATTTCGACCGGAACAGTGCTTTCAGCATCGAAATGGATGAAATAATAGAAGGCTTCTTTCATTTTCTGAATTTCGTAAGCTAATCTTTTCTTACCCCATTCATCAACGTCCGTAACCTGTCCACCGAATCTCTCGATAAGGGCTTTGCATTTCTCAATGACTGCTGCTCTTTCTTCATCTTCGATTTTTGCACTGACAACAACGGCTAATTCATACTTGTTCATGTGCTTTACCTCCTTTTGGTCTCTGGCCCCCGACTGACCGGGAGCAAGGAATTTGAAATCTATCACGGATTAATATGATAGCATACCACTCCAAATTTTTCAAGTTTTTTCTTTGATTTCCTGATTTATTTCTTAATCTCTTTCACATTTTTCTCCAATGCCCTGCGCGCAATCATAATCTGATGTCCGCATCCCGCGCATTTCAGCCGGAAATCCGCGCCAACGCGCAGGACTTCCCACTCCTTACTCCCACAGGGATGCTGTTTCTTAAGCCGCAGGACATCACCTACCTGAATATCCATATCTGATTTCCTTTTTTCGTTTTTTACCGGTTATAACCGGCTAAAAATTTCCCCGATTGCGCCCTGTACCACCAAATCCGCCACATCGTCCCGTGCCGTTGCCGTCTTGTTCACCAGTACCAGTTTATGTCCCGTATAATAATCAATCAGACCTGCTGCCGGATACACCACAAGGGACGTTCCACCCACAATCAGCACATCCGCATTTTTTATGAAACTTACCGCCTCGGACAATACCTGCTGGTCCAAACCTTCCTCATACAGCACCACATCCGGTTTCACGGACCCGCCGCAGGCATCGCATACCGGAACGCCCCCGGACTCCCTGACGTATTCCACGTCAAAAAACTTCCCGCAGCCCTCACAGTAATTGCGCAGCGTGGAACCGTGCAGCTCCAGCACCTTTTTGCTTCCTGCCGCCTGATGCAGACCGTCAATGTTTTGGGTGATTACCGCTTTTAGTTTTCCTTCCCTTTCCCATTCCGCCAGCTTCCTGTGGGCCGCATTGGGTTCCGCCTCAAATCCGATTAACTTATCCCTGTAAAACCGGTAAAATTCCTCCGGTTTCTTCCGGTAAAAAGTATGGCTTAAAATCGTCTCCGGCGGATAGTCATACTTTTGGTGGTACAGTCCGTCTACACTGCGGAAATCCGGAATCCCACTTTCCGTGGATACCCCGGCGCCCCCGAAAAACACGATGTTGCTGCTTTCGTCAATCATTTGCTTTAATTGTCCTACCGCATCCATTTTCCATCCTCCTGCCTTTTTGTTCTTTCTTTTATCTTCATTTCTTTTCCTTTTTTATATTTTTCCATGTCCTTTTAAACAATATATGATTATATATTTCCTACCAGGAAATCCTTCATCACGCCCATAAATTCCCGCAGCATGTTATTGCCCTGCATAAGTAATTCCGACGGCGCGGCAATCCCATACACCTGGGCATACCCGCATTTTTGGGCAATATGGGTTGCACGGAAAATATGAAAGTTATTCGTGACAATCCCGACAGAATGGTTCTCCATATCCAAAAAGCCGCTGCTGAACTTAATGTTCTGGCTGGTATTGCGCGACTGGTCCTCCTTAAAAATGCGTTCCGGCGCAATCCCTTTTTCCACCAGATAATCAAGCATTCCCTGTGCCTCGCTTACATGCTCATCCGCCCCCTGTCCTCCCGAAACAATGACAATCGTGTCAGGATTCTCCACCAGATATTCGTACGCTTTATCCAGCCGCATCTTTAACACCCTGCTTGGACCATGTGCCTTCATCTGCGCCCCCAGCACAATAATATAATCCAGTCCCTGCGGTCCTTTCGCCGCAAATCCGCTTAGGATACAGCCTTCCACCGCCAAAAACAAAACGCATCCCAAACAGAATATAACCAGACACGCCCGCCGGAACCATATGGGCAAATGCGGAATGAAAATCCCCCGGTTCATGCAAATCCCCCAAACCAGCAGGGCAATCCCTGCAAACAGCCATATAAAATAGAAGTTGGTACCATGAATGGCAATCACCCGTATGGCAATAAAATACAGGATACACAATACCCCTGTCACAATTGCCGCTTTATCCATATGTTTCATACCCTTTTCCCTTTCCGGCTTTCCCTTCATCCCATTTCTATCCGTCCCGCCAATCCTTTGCACATATCAGTCCTCCTATTCTCCCCAAGATTTTTTTTCGTGGAAATAAAGATTTTCCGAAATGTCCAAGAATACAAGAGCGTATACAGAGCCGAAACCGTAAGCAATATGTGCTTTGCATGAAGTATAACATACCATGGGGGCAATGACAAGAAAATGAAAGGATAAAAATGCGAAAATGCGAATATGTAACAGTTCAGCCTGAAATGTTATGTTCGTGGGTGAGTAGGGACGTAAAAGCCGGGAGCACAACCACCTAGAATCAGCAAAACCGTGCCAAATGCAACGGCCAGTCCACTCATCAGGATATTTACCATATATTTCACAGCGCCATATCTTCGCATTCCCTCTCTGGAAACAATATACGCAACCGCCCTGCTGTTTCTTACCTCGCAAAAGCTGGTCGCAAAAGGCAATACCGCAAAAACAGGTAATATATATTTTCTGCACATTCCTCCGAAGGCGGAATTGCTCGTAAAATAATATACACACCAAACGGTATTGCCACTTTGTATTGCGCCTGTCATATCATTCCATGAATCAAAACAAATGCAAAACATAACGCCAATAATTGCTATAACAGTGCTTATATTTATTACCATCTTCCATTCATTTATGAATACTCTCCTCACGAAATTTCCTCTCCTGTGATTGCGTTAAACCGAATTGAATATCCGCTGTCTTCCACCGATTGTCCATCTACTTCAAAATCGACGCACCATACCGGAATCAGCTCCATCTCTGTAAAAGAATCTTCCCTCAAAAGCGGGATATACTCCATCCAAATATTCTTTGCCCTAAACTCGCTTGTTAAAATCACATCGCCAAATTTTTTCATGATTGCTTCTTTAATGCCGTCCTCACCTATGATAATCGCTTCCTTCTGATGTTCCTCATAAGGCTCAAACATTCCCATCATGGTTATCATTTCAATCCCATTATTTGACAGCAATGCCGTTACAGTAGCCGGATAAGCCAAAAATCTCTCACTCGATTGCCTCAAATTTGGCTCATTTCGGTATACGGGAATCCCATTTACATTCATTCGGAAAATAATCCTATATATTTCCATATCTTCTTTAAATGTATCGCTTCCATATCCCTTTGCTGACAAAAACTGATAGTCGCTATCTTCCATAA
>CAJUMD010000156.1 GCA_910587275.1 uncultured Kineothrix sp. | reverse complement strand
AGTATATCATGTTATACCATAATTCAAAAGTTATTTATTGACAATTCCTAAGAAAACCAATTTTCGCCTTCCCCATATTTTTTTATTTTCCCCCTTATCTATCCCCTGCCCCCTGCCGATATATATTACAAAGATGGGGATATTTTCCTCAAATGCAACCAAAACAAACAGTTTACATATTTTATTCCAAGGAGGGTTAAGCAATGAGCGTAAACGGAGTTACAAGCACCACAAATACGACCGATTTATACGGCACATATGGCAGCACGGCTCCCAAGACAGCCGAGAAGACAGATACCGCCAACACCACGGACAACAAATCCAACACATCCGGCGTTGTTTATGAAACATCCAAGAACAATGCATCCACTGGCACAGCGAAGAAAGTGTACAAACAGGATACGGCTTTGGTGAATAAACTGAAAGCGGATACGGAAGCCCGTGTTTCCCAAATGAAAAGCCTTGTGGAACAGATGATTTCCAAACAGGGCAAGACGCTTGGGCAGGCAGACAGCATTTGGAGTTTCCTGGCAGGCGGCAACTATACCGTTGATCCTGCAACCAGGGCGCAGGCACAGAAAGACATTGCCGAAGACGGATACTGGGGCGTAGAGCAGACCTCCAGCCGTATCGTTGATTTCGCAACCGCACTGACCGGCGGCGATCCCGACAAAATTGAGAAAATGAGGGATGCTTTTGAAAAAGGCTTTAAACAGGCTACCAAGGCTTGGGGACGCGAATTGCCGGAAATCAGCTCCAAGACCTACGATGCCGTTATGGAGAAATTCGACAAACTGGCAGAGCAGGCAAAAACCACGGTAAACGAGACGGAACTGCAGTAAAAGATGATTGGACAAACGGGCAGGAAAGATATCTTCCCTGCCCGTTGTTTCGTCTATACGCCGCTTTTGTGACATTCCGAATCCCGGAAGCGTGATACGCAGCTTAAAAATCATCCAGCATTTCCAAAAAGTTTTTGAATTCCTCTTTTGCCTTCTCGATTTCTCCCGCATCATAGGTATCCAGCGCCTGCTCATACTTATGGAGCGCCGCCTCCACCTGCATACGCCTTTCCCCAAGACTTTCCTCGTAAATCCGTTCACCGCGCAACAGCAGGTATTTGTTTTCCTCCCTGTCCCTCGGATGTATCTTCAGATAGGAAAGTGTTTCCAGCCGTTCCCTGATTTCTTCCTCCGACATGTCCACATCCCTGCCGACAAATACCTCTTTTACCTGTTTCTGTGTGGATACCACCTTCACCTCCACCTCCAGGATGGAATTGATATCATAAGTATAGGTCACGTCCACCGACTCCTCCCCCGCTTTTCCGGAAGGAATGTCTATCATCAGCTCGCCCAGCAGAAGGTTATTGCCCGCAAAACGGCTCTCCCCCTGTAACACCTTCACCCGTATCTTGTCCTGTCCGTCCTTTACCGTATAGAGCCTCTCCGTCCTGCTGGCAGGAATTACCGTATTCCTGTCGATAATCGGGCAGAATACGCCGTTTTCATAATATCCCTTCTCCCACTCCCGCACAACCTCCGTACCGAGGGTAAACGGGCATACATCCGTCAGGATGACTTCCCTGATGGCTTCCCTGCGCTCCTTCATCGCCCCCTGTATCGCCGTTCCCAGGGCAACCGCTTCATCGGGATTGATGTTCGTGTCCGGCAGCATACGGAACAGGCGGCTCACGAACCGGCGCACCACCGGGCTTTTCGTCGCACCGCCCACCAGTACGACCTTATTGATATCCGACAGCCTGATATGTGCATCGGACAGGCTCCGCTTCACGGGCTGGCGTATTTTATCAAACAGTTCTTCACAGGCATCCTCATATTCGGACAGCTCCACTTCCATATCGAACTGCTCCTCCCCGATTTTACAATGCATGGCGGATGTTTTCCCCTCCGAAAATCCCAGCTTGCAGATTTCCGCCTGTTTATGGATATGCCGCCTTGTTTTCTCGCTTAACGCCAACGGGTCAAATTGCGTAAATTTCTCATAAAACATGGTTTCCAGCACGGCGGTAAAGTCCTCCCCGCCCAAAAAATTATCGCCGGCAACCGCCCGTACCTCCAAAATCGTATCGTACAGTTCCAGTATGGACACGTCAAACGTTCCGCCGCCCAAATCAAAAACAAGGAATCTGGCATGTTCCTTATTCTGGTACAGCCCGTAAGCGATTGCCGCCGCAGTCGGCTCGCTGATAATCCGCTCCACTTTCAACCCCGCAAGTTCCCCTGCCCTCTTGGTGGCACGCCTTCTGGCATCGTTAAAATATGCCGGGACGCTTATGACCGCCTCCGTCACTTCCTCCCCCAGGTAATGTTCCGCATCTTCTTTTAGTGCCCGCAATACAAAGGAAGACAGTTCTTCCGCCGTAAAAGTCTTATGTAACAGCGTATATTTCTTCTGGCTTCCCATATCCCTCTTGAATACGGCCGCCGCACTTTCCGGGTAAAGAAGTCCCCGTTCCACCGCCGAATCCCCCACATAAACCTGTCCTTCCTCATCCACGCTGACCACGGACGGCGTCAGCCTTTTTCCCAAACGGTTCGGGATAATCTCCGGTCCCGCCTCCGTAAAATAAGCCGCAAGGCTGTTCGTCGTTCCCAAATCGATACCTATAATCATTGTAAACCTCCATGCTGCCGGCAGCCTATAACAAAAGGCGCGGCACAAATATACTTTCTTTTCTCTTCATTACTATAATACCACACCATGAAAAAAAGGAAAGCATCTTTCGATACTTTCCCATACCCGGACAGGAAAAGTGCTTTGCTCTGCCCTCAATGCCGGCAGGCAGCAGCCAAAACATCAGTTTCCCAAGCCTTTTACAATCAGCAGCTTATCCCCCGGCCGGATTTCGTCCGTGGTCATGTCATTCGTCTCCTTAATCTGTGAAATCGGCACATAATAACGTTTCCCCACATCCCACAGGCTGTCGCCCTCTTTCGCAATATAAATCACGATACCGGGCAGCCCGCTCAGTTTATCCATATCCAGCTCCGATACCACGATATCCGTCACGATATCCTCTTTGCGCTGTTCAAATACAATGGCCCGGAAATCAATGACCGCCTTTATGTCCAGCTCACTGCTGTCTAACATGGCCGCCGAAAGCTGTTCTAACCCTGTCTGTATCTTAAATGTACAATTGCTGCCGATGTCCGGCACTTCCAGCACGTAACTGAACGGAAGCTGCCCTTTTGCCGAGCCGTACGGAACCCGTTCATCACTGCTCAAATACAGGCACTGCACATTCAGGGTCCCCTGTATGTGAATACCGTTTTCCACGATTTCCCCGTTTTCCACCTGCACCTGCGCCTCACTGTGCAAAAGCTGCACCATGGGAACTTCCGACGCACCGGTTTTCATGTGGTCCGCCACTTTCACTTTCCCGGAAGGTCTTGCAAAAATTTCGCGGAACTGTGCCTGTTTGCTCACCGCTTCCACTTCCTTCACGACACCGTACACACCGGACAGGATTTCCAGCCGTTCTTCTTCATAAAGGGCGATATCCAAATCCATCACCAGTTCCATGGCAAATACTCTCTGTTCCCCGTCAAAATCGGGACGTATTTCCACCTCTTTGTGCCCCAGCACATAATCGATGTCCGCCGCCATCCCGTCTTCGCAGCCGCTGCAGTCCACGGTACCGCCAAACGGAACCGTTGTCTCATAGCTCTTAACAGCCGGTTCTTCCCCCTCGCCCGCTGCCTCCGGCTCATAGAGGAAAAACACGTTCAAATCCCCCTGCACCGACAGTTTTCCTTCCTGTGCCCGAAATTCCACATTTGCCGGTTCCACGCCCTGCCAGATAATCTGGAACACATTGGGGTAATTCTGCGGAAGCTCCAATTCTTCCTTGATACGGAAAATATCCCGTTTCTTTACCGCCATCTGTGCAATGCGCAGAGGTTTCCTGCGGTATTCCACCGGCTCCTCATGATACAGGTCCACCGCCGTTTCCTCGTCATACATCATTTCCGCCGAAATCCGCAGCGAAACAAGCGCCTGTACGCTGAGCTTCCTGGAATTAATCAGACCCACCGTCAGATCCTCCAAATTCCATTTCACGTTTACACTGTCTCCGCTCTGCACGCCTTCCGCATAAAGCTGTTCCGCAAAAGGCAGGCTGCCTTCCAGACAAGCCGGAACCGGACGCTCCCCTTCCGTCAAGTACATGACAAGGAACTGGAGCCTGCCCTTTACCGTCACATGGTCTTCCGTCGCCTTGACTTCCTCTAGCACCACGCTTCCCCTGTCATAAATCAATTTTCCCGCATCCGGTTTGGCATCCGGGATATTCACGTCATCTTCCAGCGTGATTTGTGTCGATGCCTGCCCCTTCACCAAATCCATATGTATGTTTTTTTTCACTAACTCCACAAAAACACCTCCGTGTCCGCCATTACCATTCCTTGTACTTACAGTAATTGTATGAGACACGGAGGCTAATTATTCCGCCTTTCTACTGCTCTCCTGCAAACCCTATTGTACGCTTCCAATCAGGGAATGAATGTCCCCGATTCCATACCGCTCCATGTATGCCTCGATTCCTTCCGCCACTTCCACGGTAGTATAGGGATTGACAAAATTCATGGCGCCCACTGCCACGGCAGTTGCCCCCGCCAGCAAAAATTCCAGGGCATCTTCCGCATTGGCGATACCCCCCATACCGATAATGGGAATCTTTACCGCCTGTGCCGTTTGATATACCATACGGACAGCCACCGGCTTCACCGCCGGACCGGACAGCCCTCCTGTCCGGTTGGCAAGCACAAACGCCCGCTTATGCACATCGATTTTCATTCCCGTCAGCGTGTTGATCATGGACAGGGCATCCGCCCCCGCCGCTTCCGCCGCCCTTGCCATCTCCGTAATATCCGTCACATTAGGGCTGAGCTTCATGATGACAGGCTGTTTCGCTTTTTTCTTCACCGCGGCGGTA
>CAJUMD010000155.1 GCA_910587275.1 uncultured Kineothrix sp. | reverse complement strand
CCCTCCCGTGCTGGGTAAAGTAAAAGGGAATACGCCTGCAAAACTGACTTGTGCGTGTTCCACAGTTTTTGCGTCAATAAAGCTGTCCCCTACATACAGAATATCTTCCTTCCCATTGCTCAAAACCCTTTCTCCCTTAATTCTCTTACAACTCCCACATAAAAATCCACGATATCGCTGATTCCATTCCCCTGTTTCCGCGTAAACTTCCTTCTGCGCATATCGACTTCGTCACAGTGTGAAATCCCCCTGCCGGAATTGCCGGTGATAATTCCCCGGAAGTTTGTCCATTCCGCAGCCCTTGGCGTCAGCAGTCCGTCATTTGCCCCTTCCACACATTTCACCACAAATCCCGGCACGAGCAGAAACAAGTCGCTCCATACATGTTTCATGACAAAGGCATAGCTTTGGTAATATACTTCCGGAGCATCCGGGTTCCTGCGGTTGAATTCTTCGGCGGCTTTTGTCGTGAACGACCGGAAGACCTCATAAGCATTCGGATGCCGGTCCCCGCAAAGCCTTAACCAAATGTCCGAACAGCCTGCCGCTGCACGTACCATAAAATCAGGCAGTTTTAACAGTTGGTCTACGGTCCTTGAACCATGGTGGGGCGTACTGATTGTTGTCAGTGAAGCAACATACCTTGACATTCCCAGCGTTGAAACGGCATACCTAATATCGAGGCCGCCTTTGGAATGCGCGATGACATTCAGTTTGGGGGTTCCTGTTTCCTCCACAATCCGTTTGATTTTTTCCGCCAGGAATTCACCATTTGTTTCTATGGTTCCGTTGCTGTCCTGACCGCCGTAATAAACCCGGCAGCCGTTTTCCTCCAGCTTAGCCGGAATCCTTCCCCAATAACATAAGCGGCCGCCGTCCCGGAATCCCATGCCGTGGACTAACAGCACGGGATATTTTAAATTCCCGTCCATATCCGATTTCTCCCATTCTTCTTTAAAGGCCGGTTTCTTTCACTGCCTGCTCCCAGCATTCTTCCGGTACATCCGGCCAGTTGCATTCCCCGAATTTTTCTGTACATAGTGCCATTGCCCTCATTAAGACCGTACCATGTGCTATTTTACCTGTCCGCAATAAGTTTTCCGACACTTTACACCAATACGGCGCTTTTCCGCTTAATCCTGAAGAATACAAATCCGCAATAACCATTTCCCGGTCGTAATCCAAGCTGATACATTCATAATCCCACCGGTTCTGCGTCCCTTTCAATATCATAAATTGCGCTTTACCGTTGCTATCCATTGGAACGCCCACCGAACCGGCATTGAGCGCCTCTTTTCCATTGTGGGCGATTCTTCCTTGTATGTGGGTATGTCCGCACAAAATATAATCACTGGGATTATTTTCCATAATGAAAAATGTTTTTTCATCATTAGGCAGCATTTTCTCACTCACCTTCCTTGGTGAACCGTGACAGATTGTCATCGGCAGTAAACCGTCAAATTCCAGTTCTTCCTTATAGGAGAGCGACTTAAAAAAACATAAATCTCTCTGATTCAAATTTTGGAAAGTATAATAAAGACATCCGGTAGTTGAATCATATTCTTTCCACCCCTTTGGATCCTTCTCGTAACGAATCCAGTAATCTTCCTTATTACCCTTAATGAAAAAACATTGATATTTCTCTTTTAAGGAATATAAGAGAGCCATTGTTTTTTGGGGATACGCCAGTTCTCCAAGATAATCCCCAAGGAAAATAAATGTATTGATTCCGACATTTACCGCATAATCCAAGCATTTCCGTAAAGCAACATAGTTGCCATGTATATCTGATAATACCGCTATACGCAGCATGGCAAACATCCTTTCCCATCCGTTTTCATCCTTAATCGAATAGTTCCTTTGCACGGGGCTGTACATAAAGGGAAAAAGAGACGAATGCCTCCGTCTCCTTTTCCCTGAAAATCCGTATTTTTTGTAACAAACATTTATACCGGATAAGCTCCGTTCTTGGTATCCGCCTGTGTCATATCCACTTTCTGCTGCTGTGCCTGACGGTATTTGAAGAAATCGGTAGCAACCTGCGGGAACAGCGCATAAGACAACACATCCTCATCCTGCTGTTTCCATTCCTTCATCTCGGATTCCAGTTTATCCAACTCGTTTTCGATTAAATCCGCCGGACGGCAGGTAATTCTCTTTTCGCCCGGAATAACCTTGTCGATGATTTCCTGGTTCATCGGTTTTACGGTCTGACCGTATTCACCGCGCAGAACCGCTTTGGTTTCTTTCGTCGCCATCTTGTAGCGCTCGCCCATCAGTACATTGAATACCGCCTGTGTACCCACAATTTGGGAAGACGGCGTAACTAACGGCGGCTCGCCCAAATCCTTACGCACTGCCGGGATTTCCCTAAGCACATCGTAATATTTGTCTTCCGCGTTCTGCTCTTTCAACTGGCTTACCATGTTGGAAAGCATACCGCCCGGTACCTGGTAAAGCAGGGTCTTGATATCCACGCCCATTACTTTCGGGTTCAACAGGCCGCTGGCAAGGCATTCGTCCCTGTAAGGTCTGAAGTAATCGGCGATTTCCGCAAGAATCGTCTGGTCGTAACCGGTGTCGTAAGGCGTACCCTTGAAGGTTTCCACCATAACTTCCGTCGCCGGCTGGGAAGTCCCCATCGCAAACGGGGAGATGGCACAGTCAATCACGTCCACACCAGCCTCTACCGCCTTCATGTATGTCATACTCGCCACACCGGAGGTATAGTGGGTATGTAACTGAATCGGAAGTTTCGTTGCGGCCTTCATGGCGGAAATCATCTCCGTCGCCTTGTAAGGAACCAAAAGTCCCGCCATATCCTTGATACAGATGGAATCCGCACCCATCGCCTCAATCTTCTTCGCCATATCTACCCAATAATCCAGCGTATAAGCATCGCCCAGCGTATAGGACAGCGCAACCTGCGCATGACCCCTGCCTTCCCTTTTCTTCACCGCATTGGTTGCGTTAACCGCTTCCTGCAGGTTCCTTAAATCGTTCAGACAGTCGAAAATACGGATGATGTCAATGCCGTTGGCAATGGATTTCTCCACGAAATAATCCACCACATCGTCCGCATAAGGACGGTACCCCAAAATGTTCTGTCCACGGAAAAGCATCTGCAGTTTCGTGTTCTTGAAACCGTCCCTCAGTTTCCTGAGCCTTTCCCACGGATCTTCCTTTAAGAAACGCAGGGAAGCATCGAAGGTCGCCCCGCCCCAGCACTCTACCGCATGGTAGCCGACTTTATCCATTTTATCAATAATCGGAAGCATCATTTCGGTAGGCATTCTCGTTGCAATCAGCGACTGATGCGCATCACGAAGAACGGTTTCCATGATTCCGATTGGTTTTTTCACCTGTTCTGCCATTTTATATTCCTCCTATAAAATTAAAATTGCCCTTCACAATCTGCAAAAATTCCTGACCGGTTAAAATACCCCGAATACTGCCATAAACGTACCCGCCGCCACTGCCGTACCGATAACTCCGGCCACGTTAGGTCCCATTGCGTGCATGAGCAGGAAGTTGGTAGGATCCGCTTCCGCACCGACTTTCTGCGACACCCTAGCCGCCATGGGAACCGCGGATACACCCGCCGAACCAATCAACGGATTTACCTTGCCATGGGTAATGATACACATCAGCTTACCGAACAGCACGCCTGCCGCCGTACCGAATGCAAACGCAATCAGACCGAGCACCACGATTTTAATCGTATCCCAGTTTAAGAATGCTTCCGCACTGGTGGTAGCGCCTACGGAAGTACCAAGCAGGATAACTACGATGTACATTAACGCATTGGATGCCGTATCCGTCAACTGCCTTACCACGCCGGATTCCCTAAAGAGGTTACCGAGCATCAGCATACCAACCAAAGGAGCCGTGGTGGGAAGAATCAGGCAGACCACGATGGTAACGATAATCGGGAACAGAATCTTCTCCAGTTTGGATACCGGACGAAGCTGTGCCATCTTAATCTGTCTTTCCTTTTCCGTTGTCAGAAGTTTCATAATCGGGGGCTGGATAATCGGTACCAACGACATATAGGAATAAGCCGCTACTGCAATCGGTCCCAGCAATGCCGTCTGTCCCAGCTTACCCGCAAGGAAAATGGAGGTAGGGCCGTCCGCACCGCCGATAATGGAAATGGCTGCCGCCGCCTTGTCATTGAAGCGAAGGAAGATGGCGCCGAAATAAGCCGCAAAAATACCGAACTGGGCTGCCGCACCCAGCAGGAAGCTCTTGGGATTGGCAATCAGCGGACCAAAGTCCGTCATGGCGCCCACACCCATGAAAATCAGGGAAGGCAGAATCGCCCACTCATCCAAAAGATAGAAATAGTAGAGCAGACCGCCGGTTCCGTTGGCGGAATCCTCAATGCTCATCATGATA
Organism: uncultured Kineothrix sp.; assembly: GCA_910587275.1. GTDB lineage: Bacteria > Bacillota > Clostridia > Lachnospirales > Lachnospiraceae > Kineothrix. Next base: position 621 of record CAJUMD010000155.1, on the reverse strand, counting down.
TCCGGATAGATATTGACAAGCAGCATACCAAATGCTATCGGCGTCAGCAATAATGGCTCAAAGCCCTTTGCGATAGCAAGGTAAAGGAATACACAAGCCACTACAATCATCAGGTAATTTCCCCAAGTCAGGTTGAAGAAAGCCGTCTGATGTATTAGATTGTCTAATGTATTTACAATATAATCCATTACTTTGACCTCCTGTTGTTAACAAACGGACTTTCGCTTACGCTCCTGTCCTTCTTGTCTTAGTTCAATGTTGCAAGCAATGCTCCCGCTTCCACTGCGTCTCCTACCGATACGTCGATGCTTGCCACAGTGCCGTCCTGGGGTGCAACAACAGGAATTTCCATTTTCATGGCTTCCACTACGACTACGGTATCGCCTTTCTTTACCGCCTGTCCTACCTTCGCCTCGATGGCAAATACTTTACCTGCCGCTCCGGCTTCCACTTTCACGCTTCCTGCCGCTCCGCTTGCTGCGGGTGCCTTGGGTGCTGCTGCAGGCGCCGCTTTGGGTGCTGCCTTAGGCGCTGCGGGCGCTGCCGCAGGTGCTCCCGTGGATGCCCCTTCTTCTACTACTACATCATATACGTTTCCATTTACGGTAATGGTATAATTTT
>CAJUMD010000154.1 GCA_910587275.1 uncultured Kineothrix sp. | reverse complement strand
GGGAACACCGTTCATAAAATGAACGGTTGTGCATGGATGCACGGTTTAGCCCGATTCGGCATGGATGCCGATAGAGGGCGTCCCGCTGCCTGTGAAAACCTACGTCATTCTGCTTAGAAACTCCCAGCCGAAAAAAGTGCACGGAAAACCGGGACAGGCAATCCCGCTGCCGCCGCCCCGCAAAAAACTTCCTCCCGTGCGTCCGCCCATCAACATAACATTTCAGACTGAATTGTTGCTATTGCGCTCTTGTAATCTCCTGGTATTTCTAGTACAATAAAAACCGTGACATCAGGAAAAGGGAAAACCGTAAACGCTGTAAGTATAAGGAAGTAATGATAAGGAAGCAGGAATGGGAATCATAAAGGCGGAAAAACTTGTTTTTGAATATATCAGGCGGGACGAGGAAGGAAACGTGGAAGGGATTACCCGTGCGGTGGACGGGGTGGACTTTGACGTGAAACAGGGAGACTTCGTGGCGGTATTGGGGCATAACGGCTCCGGGAAATCCACATTGGCAAAGCATTTAAATGCCATTCTTTATCCAACGGAGGGAACGGTTTGGGTGGACGGCAAAGATACCACGGAAGAAGAATACCTGTGGGAAATCCGCCAAAATGCCGGGATGGTATTCCAAAATCCGGATAACCAGATTATCGGGCAGGTGGTGGAAGAAGACGTGGGGTTCGGACCGGAGAATATGGGCGTGCCCACGAAGGAAATATGGGAACGGGTGGAAGAAAGCCTGAAGGCGGTGGGGATGTACAAGTACCGGAAGCATTCCCCCAACAAACTGTCCGGCGGGCAGAAGCAGAGGGTTTCGATTGCCGGGGTTATAGCCATGCATCCCAAATGCATTATTTTGGATGAACCCACGGCGATGCTGGACCCCAACGGCAGGAAGGAAGTAATACGTGCCGTCCGTGCCCTGAACCATGCGGAGGGTATTACGGTGGTGTTAATTACCCATTACATGGAGGAAATCATCCATGCGGACAAAGTGTTTGTCATGGACCGGGGGCATATTGCCATGCAGGGGACGCCCCGGGAGATTTTCTCCGAAGTGGAAAAACTAAAGGAACTGCGTTTGGATGTGCCGCAGGTGACATTGCTCGCTCATGAATTGAAAAAAAGCGGGGTGATGCTGCCGGACGGTATCCTGACCTGTGGGGAGCTGGTTACGGCTTTGGGTTATGGCACGGACAGATTGGGGGGAACGGTGTAAATGGCAATTATTTTGGATCATGTGAGCCATGTTTACGAAGAAGGGACATCGATGGAGGCAGCGGCGCTTAAGGATGTAAACCTTGTGATACCGGACGGGCAGTTTATCGGGCTGATTGGGCATACTGGGTCCGGGAAATCCACGCTGGTGCAGCATTTGAACGGGCTGATGAAACCCACATCGGGTTATGTTTATTATAACGGGGCAGATATTCATGAAGACGGATTTGACAGGAAGGACCTGCGCAGCAAAGTGGGACTGGTCTTTCAGTATCCGGAACACCAGTTGTTTGAGACCGATGTGTTTAAGGATGTATGTTTCGGTCCCAAAAACATGGGGCTGGAGACAAAAGAGGTGCAGTTGCGCGCATATGGTGCGTTAAAGCAGGTGGGGCTGGCGGATGAGTATTTTTACCAGTCGCCGTTTGACCTGTCCGGCGGACAGAAGCGGAGGGTGGCAATCGCCGGCGTGCTTGCCATGAAACCGGAAGTGCTGATTTTGGATGAACCCACGGCGGGGCTGGACCCGAGGGGCAGGGACGAGATTTTGGACCAGATTGCGTTGTTACGGAGGGAAACGGGAATTACCGTGGTGCTTGTCTCCCACAGTATGGAGGACGTGGCGAAATACGTGGACCGCATCATCGTCATGAATCAGGGGAGCGTCATGTTTGACGATGAGCCGGGGAAGGTTTTCCGGCATTACCAGGAGCTGGAGGAAGTGGGTTTGGCGGCGCCGCAGGTAACTTATATCATGCAGGAACTGAAAAAGAACGGGCTGGACGTGGATACGGATGCCATAACGGTAGGGGATGCAAGGGATAGGATACTGGAAGCGTTGGGACGCCGGAAAAAATGATGCGTGTATGCCGCAGGATAGGCAGGAGGGCGAAAGGAAGAAATGCTTAGGGATATTACTTTGGGACAATATTATCAGGCGGATTCCGTCATCCACAGGCTGGACCCCAGGGTGAAGCTGTCTGCGACGGTACTGTTCATTATTTCCCTTTTTGTTGTGGATAATTGGATTGGGTATGTCATAGCCGCGGTATTTTTGGCGTGCATGGTGAAGATATCCGGGGTACCGTTCCGCTTTATGGTAAAAGGAATGAAATCCATCGTGTTCCTGCTGTTGATTGCGGTGGGGTTTAACCTGTTCCTGACGCCGGGGAAAGCGGTTTTTTCGGTATGGAAACTGACCATAACGGAGGAAGGCGTGCGGATTGCCGTGATGATGGCGGTGCGGCTGGTGTTTTTAATTATCGGTTCCTCGCTGATGACATTGACCACCACGCCGAATAATCTGACGGACGGCATGGAGAAGCTGATGGCGCCGCTAAAGATATTCCATGTCCCGGTGCACGAGGTGGCGATGATGATGTCCATAGCGCTCCGTTTTATCCCCATCCTGCTGGAAGAAACGGATAAAATCATGAAAGCGCAGATTGCACGGGGAGCGGATTTTGAGAGCGGCAATTTGGTGAAAAAGGCGAAAGCCATGGTGCCGCTTTTGGTACCGTTATTTATTTCTGCGTTCCGCCGTGCCAATGACCTGGCGATGGCGATGGAGGCGCGGTGTTACCGCGGGGGGGAACACCGGACGAAGATGAAACCGTTGATTTACCATAAAAGGGACCGGATTGGATATTTGGTTATGTTTGTATATTTGGCGGCTTGTATTTATTTTGGGCGGATTTTTACGCTTCCGGCAGTTTGGGGGATGGTATGGAACAGAAACGTGTGATGTTAACGGTGGCTTATGACGGTACCGCTTACAGCGGCTACCAGATACAGGAAAATGCCCCGACCATAGAAGGGGAACTGCACCGTGCCCTTGGGGCGTTATTGGAGGAGGACGTGAAAATCACCGGCGGGAGCCGTACCGATGCCGGGGTACATGCTCTTTGTAACGTGGCAGTGTTTGATACGCAGGCGCGGATGCCCGCGGAGAAAATGGCTTATGCCCTGAACCGGTATCTGCCGGATGACATCCGTGTCAGGAAGTCCTGTGCCGTGGCGGCGGATTTCCATCCGAGGCACTGCGACAGCAGGAAGACGTATGAATATCGAATCATGAATACGGAATTTCCCGTTCCGACCAAAAGGCTGTATTCCCATTTTACTTATGTGCCGCTCGATGCGGACCGAATGCGGGAAGCGGCCGGTTATTTTGTGGGGGAACATGATTTCAAGAGCTTCTGCAGTGCAGGGAGTCAGGTGAAAAGTACGGTGCGGCGGATTTATGCACTGGAAGTCCGGCAGGAAGGGGAGGAAATCATCCTGCGGGTAACGGGAAACGGTTTTCTTTATAATATGGTGAGGATATTGGCGGGTACGCTGATGGAAACGGGCAGGGGGGCATGGGAGCCGGCGTATATGGCGGACATACTGGCTGCAAAGGACCGGAAAGCGGCGGGACCTACGGCGCCGGCATGCGGGCTTTGCCTGGTGGCGTATGAGTTTATGCCGTGACCGGTAACACGCTTCGCGATGCACACAAAATGTGCATATGCACATTTTGGCGCTGCAACTCTCGGGATTTTCGCCCATATAATGTGCGAAAACACCTCGAAGCCGGCGTGGTATGAATAGCAACCAACAATACCATAGCTTAACATTTCAGGCTGAACTGTTACCATAGCTGAAAATTTTGCCATGAAATAGGTTGACACACGCGGATGCGTATAATATAATATTGCAATGTGGCGATGTTTTATAACGCAATGCCAAAGCCCCGGCAGCACGTTATGGACTTCGCATATCAGGAACAGGGATTGGGCAAGAGTCCAATGATTATATGCCGGAGGGAAGCCTGACGGTGTGGCCGGACATCCGCACCAAGGGAGAAACGATGGCAGACAAAAGGAAAACGTAAATTGATTTTGTTAAGTGCGGAGGTAACATAATGAAAACTTTTATGGCTAGTCCTGCTACCATCGACAGGAAATGGTATGTAGTGGACGCTACGGATATGACACTCGGACGTTTGGCAGCGGAAGTTGCCAAGGTTTTAAGGGGGAAGAACAAACCGATTTTCACGCCCCATATGGATACCGGCGATTATGTAATCGTGGTAAATGCTGAGAAAATAAAAGTAACGGGAAAGAAAATGGACCAGAAGATTTACTACCATCATTCCGATTACGTGGGCGGCATGAAGGAAACCACATTAAAGGAAATGATGGCAAAGAAACCGGCGAGGGTAATCGAACTTGCCGTGAAAGGTATGCTTCCGAAGGGACCTTTAGGGAGACAGATGTACACGAAACTTCATGTATACGCAGGCGCAGAGCATCCGCATATGGCTCAGAAGCCGGAAGTATTAACATTTTAATTAAGAGGACGGAAAGGAGAAGATTAAAATGGCGAAAACAGCAAACTGCTACGGAACCGGCAGAAGGAAAAAATCGATTGCAAGAGTATATTTAGTACCCGGCAGCGGGAAAATCGTGATTAATAAAAGGGACATGGATGACTACTTCGGACTGGAGACTTTGAAGGTGATTGTACGTCAGCCCCTTGTTGCTACGGATACGGCAGACAAATTTGACATAAAAGTAAACGTACGCGGCGGCGGATATACCGGACAGGCAGGAGCCATCCGCCACGGTATCGCAAGGGCGCTGCTTCAGGCAGATGCCGATTACCGCCCGGTACTTAAGAAAGCAGGTTATCTCACGAGGGATCCACGTATGAAGGAAAGAAAGAAATACGGCCTCAAAGCGGCTCGTCGCGCTCCGCAGTTCAGCAAGCGATAATTCAAGCGAATATTGCAAAAGAAAGACAGACCCCGAAA
>CAJUMD010000153.1 GCA_910587275.1 uncultured Kineothrix sp. | reverse complement strand
CCGGAATTTATGGAGCGGCACAACGAGATTATGAAAATGGCTGATGAAATACAGAACCTTTACAAGAAAAATGCTCCTATCAGTATTTGCGGTACTGGTAGGAGCGAGTAACCCGATAACACGCCAAATTATGGGCATGAGGGAATTATAACATTCCCTCTGCCCGGAGTAAAGAGAGGATTTGAAATAAACAGTGATAACATAAGACAAAACAACACGAACAACAGTTTGTAAAGAAAAAACACTTGACACATCCGTTTCCATATAGTATGATAAGCAAGGTTCCGTTGGGTACGTGCCGTTTTTCGGCCGCAGGAGAGGCGGATGCAAAATGGAAAAAATTGTGGAACAGGGTTTACTGTATGATTTTTATGGGGAACTGCTTACGGAGCACCAGCAGAAGATATATGAGGATGCGGTGTATCATGACCTGTCGCTGAGCGAGATTGCAAAAGAACAGGGAATCAGCAGGCAGGGTGTTTTTGATTTAATCAAAAGATGCAACAACATTTTGGAGGATTACGAAAACAAACTCCATTTGGTTGCGAGGTTTAATGAAATTAAAGGAAAGGTCAGCGACGTGAACCGTCTGGCAGAGGACGAGACGGTGGGGCATGAGAAACTGCGTCTGGAAATCAAACGGCTGACCGGTGAAATATTGGAAGCGTTATAGGTAAGAGGTTGAACGTATGGCATTTGAAAGTCTGACGGATAAACTCCAGAATGTGTTTAAGAGCCTGAGGGGGAAAGGTCGCCTGACGGAAGAAGATGTCAAGACGGCGCTTAAGGAAGTGAAGATGGCGCTGTTGGAAGCGGATGTCAACTTTAAGGTCGTAAAGCAGTTTGTAAAATCGGTAGAGGAACGGGCAATCGGCGCGGACGTAATGAACGGCCTGAATCCGGGACAGATGGTCATTAAAATCGTAAACGAGGAAATGGTTGCGCTCATGGGCTCGGAAACTACCGAAATCCAGATGCAGCCGGGGAAATCCGTTACGGTGATTATGATGTGCGGTCTTCAGGGCGCTGGTAAGACCACAACCACGGCAAAAATTGCCGGAAAGCTGAAATTAAAAGGAAAGAAACCATTGCTGGTTGCCTGTGACGTATACCGTCCGGCGGCAATTAAGCAGTTACAGATTAACGGGGAAAAACAGGAAGTGGACGTGTTTTTCATGGGGGAAAACCACAAACCGGTGGACATTGCCAAAGCGTCGCTGGAACATGCCGGAAAGCATGGACACAATGTAGTCATCCTCGATACGGCGGGACGCTTGCATATTGATGAGGACATGATGACGGAGCTGAAGGAAATTAAGGCAAACGTTACGGTCCACCAATCGCTTCTTGTCGTGGATGCCATGACCGGGCAGGATGCGGTCAATGTGGCGAAGGAATTTGACGGCAAAGTCGGGATTGACGGTGTGGTATTGTCCAAGATGGACGGCGATACCAGGGGCGGCGCGGCGCTGTCCGTAAAGGCGGTAACGGGAAAACCCATCCTGTTCGTGGGCATGGGGGAGAAACTTTCCGATTTGGAGCAATTCTATCCCGACCGGATGGCAAGCCGGATTTTGGGCATGGGCGATGTACTGACCCTGATTGACAAGGTACAGGCAAACCTTGACATGGACGGGGATAAGGAAAAAGAAATGGCTGCCCGAATGAAAAAGGGCAAGTTTGATTTTAACGATTATTTGGAAAGCATGAAACAGATGCGGAAAATGGGCGGAATTTCCAGTATTTTGGGAATGATGCCAGGCATGGGCGGCAAACAGATGGGCGATATCGAGTCCATGGTGGACGAGAAACAGCTTGCGAGGATGGAAGCGATTGTTTTAAGCATGACCCCTTCCGAAAGGGAAAATCCCAAACTGTTGAATTTAAGCCGCAAAAGCCGCATTGCCAGGGGTGCCGGTGTGGATATCGCGGTGGTAAACCGCTTTGTAAAACAGTTTGAGCAGTCCCAAAGGATGATGAAACAGCTTCCCGGCATGATGGGGGGCAAAAAGGGAAAAGGCATGTTCGGCGGTTTGGGCGGCATGAAGTTTCCGTTTTAAGACAGAAGAATACGGGATATCCGTGCAGGGTGCGGAACGTTCTGTTTCTTATGCGCAGATTCCTGCAGGAGTGTATGCCGCACAAGCGGCGCATGGTCTGTGCGGCGGGTAGGGAAAGAAGCGTTTCTTCCTATTCCTATCCGTGAAATATATAACAAAATAACATAGGAAAGACAGCAGTATTATGCGGAGGTGAAAAAAATGGCAGTAAAAATCAGGTTAAGAAGGATGGGTCAGAAGAAAGCTCCTTTTTATAGAATTATCGTAGCAGATTCCAGATCCCCTAGAGACGGCAGGTTCATCGAAGAAATCGGAACGTATGATCCCGGCACGGAACCCAGTACTTTCAAGGTAAACGAGGAGCTGGCGAAAAAATGGCTGGCAAACGGTGCACAGCCTACGGAAGTAGTCGGCAAGATCTTCAAGCTGGCAGGAATCACGAAATAAGGCCTGACACTTTTGGAGGTGGACTATGAAGGAATTGGTTGAGGTAATTGCAAAAGCTCTTGTTGACAATCCGGAAGGGGTTGTGGTGACAGAGAAGGAAGACGGCAAAAATGTCGTCATAGAGCTTCATGTCGCACAGGAGGACATGGGGAAAGTCATCGGCAAACAGGGAAGAATCGCGAAAGCAATCCGTTCCGTGGTAAAGGCGGCATCCTCCAAGGAAAATAAGAAAGTGGATGTGGAAATTGTCTGATGCGTAAGGATGGGTCTCTGCCCATCCTTCTTTTGCACACGGGCACCCAATGGAATTATGTCAGCAAAGCTGGCGGGTGCCCGGCGCGCGGGCGGTTGACGAATGCCGCGAGGATGAAAACCCCGCTGTTGCAGCGGGGTTTTTCACTTGGGAATATGCCGGTGCTGCAGATGGGTACCGGTAAATACAGGAGATTGGGAAAAGGAAAAAGCATGGAAAATAAGTTAAGGGTAGGCGTAATCGCTTCCACCCACGGAATCCGGGGGGAAGTAAAAGTGTTTCCCACCACGGATGACGCGGCACGTTTCCGGAAAATCAAAAAAGTGGTGTTGGATGCGGGGAAGGAAGAACTGGAACTGGAAATCGAGGGCGTGAAGTTTTTTAAGAAGTTCGCCATTTTAAAATTTAAAGGAATCGACAATATCAACGATATCGAGAAATACAAAGGGAAAGAGCTTTACGTAAGGCGTGAGAACGCGCAGAAACTTGGACGGGACGAATATTTTGTGGGGGATCTGATTGGTATTAAGGTGACGGAGGATACCGGAAGGGTACTGGGAATTTTAAAGGATGTCATGGAAACGGGGGCAAACGATGTCTATGTGGTGGAAATGGAAAACCATAAAGAACTCCTGATTCCGGCCATCCGCCAATGCATCTTAAACGTGGATGTGGAAGCCGGGGAGATGGAAGTACATTTACTGGAAGGACTTTTGGAATGATGAATTTTTATGTAATGACGCTGTTTCCGGAAATGATCCGGCAGGGGATGCAGACCAGTATATTGGGCCGTGCCATGGAAAAAGGGATTCTGTCCATGGAAGCGCTGGATATCCGGGATTATACGGAAAATAAACATGGAAAGGTGGATGATTACCCCTATGGAGGCGGCGCCGGTATGCTGATGCAGGCGCAGCCTGTTTTTGCATGCCACCGGAAGGTATTGGAAAAAACCGGTGCGGCAGATGGGAAACCCGTCCGGACCATATACCTGACGCCGCAGGGAAAGCCCTTCCGGCAGAAGATGGCAGCAGAGCTTGCAAAAGAGGAACACCTTATTTTCCTTTGCGGACATTATGAAGGCATCGACGAAAGGGTGTTGGAGGAAATCGTGACGGATTATGTTTCCATCGGCGATTATGTCCTGACCGGAGGGGAACTGCCCGCCATGGTGATGATGGATGCCATTGCCAGGCTTGTTCCCGGCGTGCTCCATAACGGGCTGTCCGCCGATTTTGAAACCTTCCATAACGACCTTTTGGAATATCCCCAGTACTCCAGACCGGAGGAATGGCACGGAAAAAGGGTGCCGGATGTGCTGCTGTCCGGCGACCACCGGAAGGTGGAGGAGTGGCGGCTGGAGCAGTCCGTGCGGCGTACCGGAGAGAACCGCCCGGACCTTTATGAAAAATACCAAAGGAAACAGCAGTATATCCGCTCTATGCTGAAAAAAGGAAAAGCGCTGTATATTGATATCATCGAGAACCTGCGGAGGGGAAAAGGGGAAATCATCGAAGCATCGGAAGCGGGAATTCTCGTGAAAGACGAAGCGGCGGAAGTCTGCATGATTGCGGTATTTGACGAAGCACGGGCGGAGGAAGTGGCAGGCTGGGTATTGCGGGAGGGGAATATGGCGAAAATGGCGGGATGGCAGTTCGTGGTGCACCAGGAATGCCTGTTGGCGCCGCTTAAGCAACTTCTTCCGGTACAAAGGTGCCTGCCGGTATACCAGGCGGTCTATACCCAAAGGAATGCCGTTCCGGTGCCGAAAAACGTGGAGATTTGTGTGCTTGGCACGGAATGGCTGGAGGAAGTCATGGCGCATTACAGTATGACGGACGATTGGGCGTATATGGAAGAACGGTTGCAAAGCGGGGAGCTGTTTGGGGCGTTTGTGGACGGCAGACTTGCCGGTTTTGCCGGGGTCCATGCGGAGGGAAGCCTTGGAATGCTGGAAGTATACGTGGAATACCGCAGAAAGGGAATCGGAAGGGCGTTGGAATCGTTCCTGATTAACCGCCATTTATCCATGGGATATACGCCTTACGGGAATGTTGTGGAAGGAAACGGGGTTTCTTTGGCGTTACAGGAGAAAATGGGGCTTTGCGTGTCCAAACAGTTGTTGTATTGGGTGTCGCTTAAAACCTGAGCGGGATAGAATGTATTGCACGGAATAAATCAGCAGTTCAGCCTGAAATGTTATGGTGATGGGCGGACGCACGGAAGGGAGTTTTTTTGGGGGGGGGGCGGCAGCGGGATTGTCTGTCCCGGTTTTCCGTGCACTTTTTCCGGCGGGTTTTTCTAAACAGAATGGGAT
>CAJUMD010000152.1 GCA_910587275.1 uncultured Kineothrix sp. | reverse complement strand
CCCTCTCCCCGTCACACACCCCCACATCCGTATCCTCCGCGGGACCCCGCCAAAAACAAACCGCAAGCACCCCCGCAAACAAACCGCATATCAAGCACAACGGTCTCCTCATTCTAACCTCCTTTTTCTCCGGCGGACATCCGTCCGGTTTTCTGCTCCGCCCCACCGCTCAATAAGTCGTTGTTACAATATCTAAATTCCGTCCAAAAGTGCCCGCCAAACTGGTATTTTCCCGGAACATCACATTGGAATCCCCATTCACCGCAATCTGCACCTTACTCACATTCGGCAGCTCCGCCAAAGAATTTACAATGGAATAAATCGTTACCTCCGAGGAAACATTGTAAATCTGCGAAAGGAAATTCTCATTCAGATTCACGTAACACGTCCCGTCCCTCACCGCAACGCTGACAATTTTCGTTTCCGGGTTCACCGTGGGAAACGCCTTATCCTTCACCTGCTCGCTGGGGCCCCCGATTAACTGTTCCACCACCAGTCGTTCCATGGAAACATTGGTACTGCTGTTATACACCAGCGTCCGGTTCGTCTCAATCAGTTTGTCCCCTGCTTCATTGGCAAAATACAGCCGCACCCTCACCTTTTCCTTGGAATTCATCTCGCTTTCCGCATTATCGATGAACATGTCCGCCGACATGATACCGATGACATTACCGGCAGAATCCGTAAGCGGCGCCGAACGTATTTGGAACGATACATAATCAATCCCTTTAATCTGCGTCATTGTCCGCACCACCGCTGCACGGGCAAGTACCTCCGTAGTAGGCGGCAGTCCCTTGTACTGCTCATCAAAATTCAAAATTAACTGCTTTTCCTCCACGGAATAACCGATTAACTCAAAATTTCCCGCCAAAGGCGCACGGTACTCCGGTTTCTCCGGCGTTGCCGTAAGCTGTGCCAAAAGTTCCTCGATTAACGCCGACTGCTCCGTGCTCCGCGCTTCATATTCATTGGAGAAAATTCTCGTTTCCTCCTTATTCAGCGCATAAATATTATAAACCCGGCTCCTGTCCGTTTCCTCCCCGCTCCCGCAGGAAACCAAAAATGCGAAGCAGGCAAACAGCCATACCAATCCCCGTTTTTTTCCCATGCCGCACTCCTTCCGCCGCACCCGTATCCGGCTTTTCCGATACCACCACATACCCGGCAGGCATCTTTTTTCCGCATCTGCCTTCCCCGGCGGTATCCCTCTATACCACCACATAGCTCAAAGGAATCTTCACCGTAAATGTGGTCCCCTCACCTTCCACACTGGAAACCTTAATGGAGCCGCGGTGCAGCAATACCGCACTCCTCGTAATCGCCAGCCCCAGCCCGGTTCCACCGATTTCACGGGAATGGGACTTATCCACACGGTAAAACCTTTCGTAAATATGTTCCAGGGAATCCTGCGGAATGCCGATTCCCGTATCCACAATATTTAACGTAAAGAACTGGTGGTCCGCATCCAAAACCACTTTTACGGCGCCCTGCTCTTTGTTGTACTTAATGGCATTTTCCACCAGATTGGTGAGAATCAGTGTCATCTTCACCTCATCTACCTCCGCCGTCACCGCACGGTTACTCTCAAATACCAGCTCGATATCCCTCTTGCAGGCAATCGGACGCAGCCTTTTTAAAACGATTTCCGTCAGGGCATTGATATCCACCACACTGATATTCAGCGACGCCACCTTCTTATCCATCTTCACCATGGACAAAAGATCGTTGATAATTTTATCTTCCCTGTCAATCTCCTCCGCGATGTCCACCATAAATTCCCGGTAAAGCTCTGCCGGGACATTCTCCTGCGCCAGCAGGGAATCTGCCAGCACCTTTACGGAAGTAATCGGCGTTTTCAGCTCATGGGACACGTTGGAAACAAACTCCTGCCTGGACGTATCCAGCACTTTCATGCGCGACAGCAGCTCGTTAAAAGCATCCACGATATGCTCCGTTTCCAGATAATCCGGTACGGAAACCGGCTCGTCCGTAAACCCTTCCTTTACTTCACTGATTGCCTTTGTCACCCGTTCAAAAGGTTTCACCAGAATCTTTGCCAGCACAAGGGCGATACCGAAAATGACAAAGAGCATCATGATTTCCATAATCAGCGCTTTCCGGCTTAAGATATCCATGGTTGCAATGATGCTGTCCGTGGAAACGCTGGTTAACATCACGCCGCGTACCACGTCTTTTTCCTTCCCCTTGCCGTCACCTGCAGGCTTTTCCCCGCCCGCCGCTTCCTCCATCGGCACCTTTTCCAAAATCGGCGTGATAAACTCGATGTAATCATACTCATCCTTGAAATCGGAAGATCCGGCACCGTCTTTCATGCACTTTACCACTTCCTCCGAAATCACCGTTTTGCCTTCGCTAATCCCGTACGTATCCTTAATGACTTTCAGGTTGGAATTAATGATGATGACGCGCCCGTCATACAGGTTGGAAAGCTGTTCCAGCTCCGCACTGATGACCTCCGAAGAAGCGTCCGTTAAATAGCTGTATGCAATCAGATGGTCCGCAATGATATTCAACTGCCTTTGCACGTCGGATGTCCGCAGACTCACCGCACGGTCCTCATAACTGGTCAGGATACCGTAACGCATAATGACGCTGGGAATAATGCCGATTAAGAAAACAATGATGAAAATCCTCGCCTTTAAGCTCCTTAAGATTTTCAGTTGGTTCCAAACATTCCTGATTTTCATATCCATGGTAAGGCTCCGCCCATCTATGCATAGTAGTATCCCACGCCCCATTTCGTATGGACATATTTCGGTTCACTGGGATTCGTCTCGATTTTCTCCCGCAGCCTCCTGATATGTACGTCCACCGTCCGTACATCCCCCGGATAATCGCTTCCCCATACAATTTTCAGCAGGTTTTCCCTGCTGTATACCTTATTCTGGTTCAGCATCAGAAGCTCCAGTACCTCAAATTCCTTGGCAGTCAGGTTAATTTCCCTACCGTTTATATATACCCGCCTGCCTTCGCAGTCTAATTTCATATCCTTACTCTCGATGACTTTCGCCTTTTCCCCTGCTTTTTCCTTCGTATTGGTCCGGCGCATGATGGCTTTAATCCTCGCCTTGACCTCCAAAATGTTAAAGGGCTTGGTGATATAGTCGTCCGCACCGTACTCCAAACCAAGAATCTTATCCATGTCGTCCCCCTTTGCGGTCAGCATGACCACCGGCACATTGGAAAAATCCCTAATCTGCTGGCAAACCTCAAAACCGGTCAGCTTCGGCAGCATCACGTCCAGCAATATAATATCGTAAGGGTTCTCCTTTGCAAGCTGCAGGGCTTCCTCCCCGTCATAGGCACAGTCCACTTCCATCCCGTCCTGTTCGAGACTGAAACGGATTCCCTTCACAATCAGTTTTTCATCGTCAACGACCAACACTCTCCTGCTCATTTTCCACCTCTGACACAAATCTTATCTTTCATTTTGGAAAACATCCCTTCCTTTATTCCTTCCACTTTCATAATATCCTCTATCCGTTCAAATCCGCCGTTTCTCTCCCGGTAGGAAATAATGCTCTCCGCACGGCTCTCACCCACGCCCGGCAGGGTACACAATTCCTGCTTCGTGGCAGTGTTGATATCCACCAGTCCGTCCCCCGCGCCTGCGTTTCCTCCCATATCTGCGGTATTCCCCGTAATTCCCGCCATATTGCCCGGTCCGGCATTGCAGACGGCTCCTGCCCCGGGAATCTCCACTTTCCATCCGTCCTCCAATACCTGCGCCAAATTCACGTAACTTTCGGAGGCATCCTGCGTAAAACCTCCGGCAGCCTCCACGGCATCAAAAATCCGGCTTCCCTCCGGGAGTTCATATAACCCCGGCTTTACCACCTCGCCGCAAATATGTACAAACAGGGTGGACATTCCCGCCTGCCCTGTACTTTCCAAACCGTCTTCCGCGCCTCCCGTACCGGACGGCGTCATTCCCGCACCCGCAGACTCACTGCCCGGACCGCCTGCCGTCCCGGATGGCGCCGCTTCCAAACGGAATTCCCCTCCGGTTTCCCTATCCTGGGCTTCTTCCGTCCAAACCAAATCGTCTTCTTCCAACAGAACCGTTTCCCGGCTGCTGCATGCGGTCAAACAAAACATCGCCCACAACATGGCAGACAGTATCCAAACCCTGCCGGAACCTTTCACGATTTTGCTGACTTTATATTTACCTGTTCTAATTCTTTCCATCCGCATAGTTTCCTTTCTTACATCTAAATATCTTAAATATTCTCATCTCCGTTAATCTTAAATAATTAATCTTAACATAATGATGTTGCTTTATTCCAGGAAGCCCCCTCTATGCGACTGTTCTTTTATTGTAAAATAATTATCCCTCTTTCGCAAGTGCCTTTTCCTATTTCCATTTAAAAATTACGATACCGGCAATAGCCACCGCCATACCGATTACTTTTCTCCATTCCAGCGGTTGTTTTTCCACGCCAAACAAGCCGAGCATTTCTATGACATATGCCACAATAAGCTGCGCAACGACAATCAGCATCACCGCCCTTGCCGGTCCCAGCATATCCATGCTTTTTATGACCGTATAAGTAATGAATGCCCCAATGGCGCCGCCCAAAAGCATATACTTCGGCTCCACCTTAAAGACCGCCGCCAGCGAAGACCTGTCCGACACCAGCCACACCCCAAGACAGACCAAAAGCGCCGTACACTGGACAAAAGCATTTGCCACCCAAATAGTGGAAGATTTCGTCACCTGTGTATTAAATACCCCCTGTACACTCATCAAAGCGCCGGAAATTAAAGCAATAAAAAATCCAATCATACGGGTCCTCCAAAATAAGTCATTGATTAACAGCTCCTTACTTTCCTATTTTTACCCATATGGCAGGATTTCTATTCAGTAAATATTTTAACATGGTATTTTTTATTGATTTTATGTCTTCTTCACCTGCAAGGAAAGCATCCTGAGCAAACGAGGGGGGATGAGGGAGGACGCAAAAGCCAGGAGAGGAACCCCCTGCCCGGTTTGCCCCTGCCTCCCTGCGCTTCCCCTGCCGGCATCTGTTCAAACCTGATGGCAAAAATGGGCTATTTCTAATTGTGTCCAGCCGTCGGTTTCTGACCACGGCGGCGAAACTCCTCACAA
>CAJUMD010000151.1 GCA_910587275.1 uncultured Kineothrix sp. | reverse complement strand
TCCTTTCCCTTTCTTTTCTTTTTCCCCTTCCTTCCCTCCCCCCTTCCTGTCCCGTTTTCCCGTGTTTCCGTCAGGGGTTTCTCCGTTTTCCCCGTCTTCACTTCCGGTTTCACCGTTGGCGTTAATCTGTGCCATCCTGCCCGCAAATCCGGCAAACTCCGCCGGTAACGGGGACGGCATGTCCGCCGCCGCTTCCGCTGCCTGTTCCGCCGCTGTTTCCGGTACGGTCCCGGCAGGCATCCGCGGGGCAGCCTTTCCCGCGGTGCCCTGCAGGCTGCCCGGCTCCGGCACGGTCCCGGCCTGCGGGGCACCTTCCTGCCCGTCCGCATGGAAATAGGAGCGGTTCTGGCTGCGGTCATGTGCCTGTGCCGGTTCTCTTTCCCCGGCGGAAACCAAAAAGTCCGCCTGACGGCTGCTGATGTTTTGTACCGTCCCCCGTGCCAGGTTTTCCTCCACCAGCCCGTCCCTTCCCATCTGCTGGACCACTTTTTCCCTTGCGTGCAGTTTTTCGCTGTCCCCTGCCATGGTTATTCCTTCCCCCCCTAACTGATTGCCTCACCCGGTTTCGTGGTCATGGCCTGGATCTTGTTCTCCCATGTCCCTCCTTTTGGGCACAAAAAAGACGCATGGTTTTCACAATTTACTGTTCCATGCGCCTTTGCACTGTCTCATTGATATGGAATTGGTTTTCTGGTTACGCTAATTGCATAAGTTCTTCTTCAATCTCCTTCGCATCATCCATTGTCAAATCCGGATAACAAACTGGAATTTCCTCAACGGTCAATTTCCCCATTTTTAACATGTGTTTAGCATTTTCCATTAGTGTTTCCCTTTTAATATCTTTTGTATAAGTTTTCATAATCTGCTCATCATCAAATAAACTCATCATAATCGTTACCACCTCCACTTCCCTGCTGCTTAGATACTTTTTTAAAATGTTCCTGTCCTTGCAGATAC
This sequence comes from uncultured Kineothrix sp., assembly GCA_910587275.1. Lineage (GTDB taxonomy): Bacteria > Bacillota > Clostridia > Lachnospirales > Lachnospiraceae > Kineothrix. Next base: position 4,195 of record CAJUMD010000151.1, on the reverse strand, counting down.
GGATTGTTTCCGTAACCGCCTGCTTTGTCATTCCATGCTCTTTTACCTGCTCGTTAAAAACCTTGCAGAAAACAATGTACTCATTGATTATATTGTCCTTGTCGCTCTCATATATGACTTTGGCCTTTATTTCAATATCAATATCCGCGCCGTCAAAAAATTCTTTGGACAGCGATATTGTATCAGGTTTGCTGCCCCTGTTGCCTGTGTAGATGATATATAATTCAGGCTTTGGCATCTTTACTTTCTTGCTCTTATACAGGCTTTGGCTTGTTCGTTCAAAATATTCATGGTAACTTTGTGCCAAATACAGCAGTATTCTGATTAAAATATTTACCGTCCAACTGGCTTGTGCCTCCAAAAGCAAAAGCATTCTGCTGTTTCCTGCCATGATGCCTAAATCATTATAGAGATTATCCGTCAGAACATTGTCTATCGTTACAATATCCAGCATATCCTCTGTTGCGCCCGTATCTTCTGGGTGTAACGTCCTGTACAGCCCCAGCAGATTCTTTTTATCTTGGAAAAGGTCTAAAAATACGCTGTTTTTTGCGGTACGCTTTGCCCTGACTTCCGGTGTCCGTTTTGCATCGTCCGGCACTTTACCACCCCGATTCTTAAAAAGTCCGTGACACGGGATACTAATACATCCTTCTCCTGTCACGCTTTAATTATACAGAAAAACACCTGTTTTTACAATAAAATTCACATTAAATATCTCCCCCCCCGTTGTTTTGTTTCTTAACAATAATAACTCATACTCCTTTCTCCATTTTGACAATAGATAGTTATACAAACACTAAAATTACCAATATAAAATGCCATCACATAGAAATTCCACGCAATAGCAATACCTACACCGACAATAAAAACCATTCTTAAAGCCAATCCATTCAGCGGCTTCACACCAGTATAACTTTTTATTGTAAGTCAACATGTTTCCTTCCCCCTAACTGATTGCCTCACCCGGTTTCGTGGTCATGATTTCATAACACAGGGTGTCCTTCGGGAACTCGTCCTTAAAGGGTATTTTCGTGTTGCCCGCAAACAGCAGTCCCTTTCCCGGTTCCCCCGTCTTGATGTAGGCCATTTCGTCCCTGGAGATGTCCAGGTGGTCCGCCAGGATTTTCGCGTCATCCCCCGCCTGGTTCAGAATCAGGATGAAGTCCGTGGTATCCAGTATGTTCTAGATTTCCGGGGGACCGGAACAGGTCCTTGACGTTCTGCGTGATTCCCGTGGGGATGCCGCCCCATTTACGGAAGCGTTTCCACATTTCCACGCAGTAGGCGGCGGTAATCGGTTTGCGCAGGAGAAGGTGGTATTCGTCAATGTTCACCCATGTCCCCTTTTTTAACGTCCGTTTTTTTGCCACCCTGCCCCATATGTGGTCCTGTATGATCAGCATGACGGCATCCCACATGTTTTTCTGCATTTTCTTGATGTCATAACATACCACCCTCTCCTGTATCTTCCGGATGTAACGGTCTGCCGGGATGTCACGCATCTGCCGCGTTTCCAGTTTCCCGGCAACCGTTTCGTACAGCATTTCCTCCATGCTTTTCAGTTCAAATTCGCCCATCATGTTAATGTAGGCATCACGGAAGGCGCGGTCAAAACCCGTCCCCAGCCCGTCCAGTGCCTCCTTTCCCATCACCATGCTGGCTTCCACGGTCCCGTCCGCCGCCCAGCAGACGACCGCCGCAAAATCACCGTGGGAGCGGTGGGGCGTTTCCGACAGGAATTCCGTGTTCCCTTCCCTCCTTACCATGCAGAGCCGCAGGTTTTGGCGGATTTCCCGGTACCCGGCTGCCCCGGGCTGGAGGTAACGCAGCATCCGCCCTGCGGCGGACGCCTGTTCCAGCCGGTCCGCAAGCCGCCCTGCAATCTCCCCCACGGGCATTCCTTTCCGGTACCGTTCCACCAGCGGCCCGGTATCAAAGGCCGGCGAATAGGGGGATGTCCCGTGGAATGCCAGCACGGCCTTCCCGCCGTTGTTCCTTATGCAGTATGCGGGGGATGCGTCATACCCCTTCCGTGACAGGGCTTCCACAAGCTCCCCCGTGAATGCCTCCTCTTTCACCTTCCTCCCCCCTTTCCCGTTATCTTACGCAGTGCGCGGGCGTATACCGCCACGGTCCCGGTTTCCAGCGCCGGCCGTTTCCCGTCCGGGTTTTCCCTCACCTTTATGGTGATTTTGGGGTTTCTTTTTACGATGTAGTCCATTGGTGTCCTCCTTCTTTTTTTAATGGGCATTGAAAATCGAATCCGCAATGGAGCCTGTTTTAAACAGGGCAAGAGCCAGTATGCACATGGCCGCGAAGGCTTTGGTAAGTTCCCCTAACAGGCTGCTTCCTTCACCCGTGCCTGACATGGTCAGGATTCCCGTAAATATGGCAAAGCAGACGATCATGTATACCGGCTGGAACGCCAGCGAAAGGATCTTGCGCAGGTAATTCATCCCCACCTGTCCCCACTCTTTATTCAAGAACGTTGAAAAAGGGATGGGCGCGGATACCACAAACAGATACAGTTCCACGAAACGCATCCATACAGCCAGTTTTATGACAACACCAAGCCCCGAAATAAGAAGTTTCATTAGTGCCCCAAGTACGATGTACCATATCATTTCAACAATACTTGTGGTTTGGTTAATCATTTCAATGGCATCTTCCATCCCTTCCCCTAAGGCTGCATCACCAACTTCTATGCCTGCCTGTCCGACCGCCCACTGTCCAATCTTAAAGCATGTGTTGACCAGGTCGGTGGCATGGGACAGAAGTATCACGCCCACAAGTATTTTTACAACCAGCACAAACACGTCCGCCGGTCCGAACTCCTTCATGCGGTTGCTTTCCGCCATCATGCTTACCGTCTCATAACTTAAAATACAGACAAGGATGATCCCGGCAACCGGCAGGAAGACGGTTTCCGCAATCCGGCTGATTATTTCATATACACCAGGGAACATGTTTTCAGGGGTTACCATTAAATCTGCCGCTGCTGCGGCTGTCGTATACTTTGCCTCACTAAACAAATCCGAATACGTGGTAATGCAGGGTTCCCGCAAAGCCTCCAAAAAAACTTTCTTCAGGGAATCCAGCAGATTTTGAACGTATTCACCTATGTCATCCAGTATAAAGTCTGCACACATTATAAAATTCATCTGCTGTCTCCCATTAAGTAAATGTCAAAAACTCAAAAATTTTGGGAATCAACAGGTTTGCTATGGCAATAACCGCAACCCCGCCGATTACCTTTGGAATTCCTGCCTCCTGTTTTGCAGCATTGTGCTGGCTGAATCCGGTCGCCACATCAATGGCTCCCCATAACGCAAACCCGGCTCCGACTGACTGCCGATAAAAGCCCTATTAATACTTGCTGTGCTACATCCGTTATTGCATTCATAATCTTTTTCTCCTTTTATATTTTTTCTCCCATACCTGCCAGGTATGGGATTTCTATTGATGGTTATTCTTTCAATATTTTTTTACCGTCAGGGAGGACGGATCCTTTGCTTCCGCATTTTTGCTTCTCTCCTTTTTCTTCTTTTCTTTATGAAAAATTCTGATATCGGAATTTTTTGCTTCTTTTTTGGGTAACCTTGTAAAGGAAAATAGTTGTTGAATTTCCCTGCCCCTTATGTTATATTAGGCATAGGAAAAGCACCCACTCCAAAGGTGGATGCTCCGAGTCAAGGTATTTTGTCCTTACGGACAACGCCTATCCTGTGTTGCAGACAGGATAGGCATTTTTATTTCTTCTTGTTCCTCTTATCGAGAAAGGCAAGAAACGCAACAGTCAGGCTGCCAAAGGTCGCTAACAATGTTAGTATTCCAATGAAAATTGAGATAATCTCAAATGCTGTCATATTACGCACCTCCCTTCCTATGTACTCCTAGCAAGCTAGGTCAACCGGCCCGGGAGGCTGCCACCCTGTCATGGGTACTTTCCTAAATATGCACTTTATCAGAAATCCATCCGTGACAAACAGGTGGAGCGGGCACAGAAGATGCTGGATTCAGGGAAGTCCAAAAAGAATCGGAAAAATCCCAATGACCCGGCCCGGTTTATTGGAAAAATAGCAGTTACAAAAGAAGGGGAAGCTGCTGACATCCAACATTATCTGGATGAGGGGAAGATTTCTGACGAGGCTCGGTACGACGGACTCTATGCAGTATGCACAGACCTTTTGGA
>CAJUMD010000150.1 GCA_910587275.1 uncultured Kineothrix sp. | reverse complement strand
GGTGTCCCTCCATAAAAGCATACAGCTCCCCGATGGCATTTTCATCCACCAGCACGTCATTATCCAGACACCAGACGTATTCGTACCCTTTTCCCACCGCATACTGGATGCCCGTATTGAACCCGCCGCTGCCGCCGAGATTCTCCTTATTTACGAACAACTGCACCTTACTGCCGTACTTTTCCCGTATCCTCGCCACCGAATCGTCCGTGGAGGCATTGTCCACCACGATAATGTCAAAATCCCGGAATTTGGATTCCAGCACGCTTTGTATACAATCCGTTACGTATTTGCTTTTGTTGTAATTGCATATGACTGCCGCTATTTTCTTCTTTCCCATTCGTACCTGTCCTTCCCCCTGTTTGTCCTGCACCCGCCTTTTATGTAGGAATGTTTTAAGACAACATTTATATGTTGTTTCACCGGTGATTCCATTATACTATGAAACCATCAGGAACACAATGTTTAATTCCTATGTCCGGCAGGCAATAAACCCCTGCACTGCCGCCATGTGCCCTATATCAGATACTCTGCAGCGAAATAGGCGTTAATGCCATAACATTTGACAAGGTATCCCGCATTTCCTATAATATAATAAATAGCAGAAATACTTGTCACAGACGAACTAAAAGGCCATATATCCCCAGGAGGACATGCCGATGGATATCTTAGATGCAGCGCTCAACATCAACAAAAACCGCGAAGACGACGTCCTCGCCCGTCTCACCACCGTTTGGGGCGAAAACCTTTCACCGGACCATGTGCTGGAAGAATACCCGCGTCCCCAGTTAAAACGGGACAATTATAAAATTCTAAACGGCTACTGGAACTATGCCATTACCAATTCCTCCGCCGCACCTTCCGCCCATGACGGACGGATTCTTGTACCGTTTTCCCCGGAAAGCATCCTGTCGGGCGTGGAACGCCAGTTAAAGCCCCGGGAATACCTTTGGTATGAACGGACCGTTTCCGTCACACCGGAAGAATACCGTTCCGGCAAAAGGCTCCTTCTCCACTTCGGGGCCGTGGACCAGTATGCCAGCGTTTACGTAAACGGCAGGAAGGTCTGCACCCATATGGGCGGTTACCTGCCCTTTGAGGCGGATATTACGGACTCCGTACGGGAAGGGGATAACTCCTTAACCCTGCGGGTATGGGATACCAGCGATACCTCTTACCACAGCAGGGGCAAGCAGACCTTAAAACGGGGAGGCATGTACTATACCGCCCAAAGCGGCATTTGGCAAACCGTATGGACGGAATGGGTACCCAAGGCGCATATCCGCAAACTGTACCTGACACCGGATTTTGACAAAAAAGAGCTGGAAATACGCCTTTTGGTCTCCGGCAGAAACGCACTTCCCCTCCGCATACGGGTTTTTGCCGGGGAACGCTGCATTTATGACGGTTCCTGTGACACTGCGGACGGACATGAGCGTTTTTTGGCAACGGTACCCATTTCCGAACGGCACCCCTGGACGCCGGACACCCCTTTCCTGTACGGGCTGTGCCTGCAGTACGGGGAGGATACGGTGGAAAGTTATTTTGCCATGCGTTCTTTTACGGTAGAGCCGGACCAGAACGGTATCATGCGCTTCTGCCTGAACCACAGGCCCTGTTTCCTGAACGGCGTACTGGACCAGGGCTACTGGCCCGACGGCCTTTACACCGCACCTTCCGACGAAGCGCTCGTTTACGATATCCGGACCATGAAGGAACTCGGCTTTAACATGATGCGCAAGCACATTAAAATTGAAGCTGCCCGCTGGTACTACCACTGTGACCGTCTCGGTATGATTGTGTGGCAGGATATGGTCAGCGGAGGAACCCGTTATTCCCTGCCCCTCGTCTGCTATTTCCCCACCCTGTTCCCTGCCGCTTCCAATCATGTTAAGGACGGCAACTACAAACTGTTCGGGAGGGATTCCAAAGAGGGCAGGAAGGAATGGACGGCAGAATGCATGGAAACCGTGGATTATCTCTATAACGTCCCTTCCATCGCCGTATGGGTTCCTTTCAACGAAGGCTGGGGACAGTTTGATGCCAATCAAATCACGGCAATGATAAAGGAAAAAGACCCCACCCGTCCGGTTGACCATGCCAGCGGCTGGTTCGACCAGAAAGGCGGGGATTTCAAAAGTATCCATAATTATTTCCGCAAACTGCGGGTAGTCAACGATTCCCGTTCCTGCGCCATCTCCGAATACGGCGGCTACGCCTGCCATGTCAGGAGGCATTCCAGTGTGGAACGTATCTTCGGATACCGTAAATTCGACACCCTGCCGGAATTCGCCCGCGCCTTCCGCCGGCTGATGGAGCGGGAAGTTCTTCCTCTTGTGGACAAAGGACTCAGCGCCGCCGTCTACACCCAGGTATCCGATGTGGAAGAAGAAGTCAACGGACTGCTCACCTATGACCGGAAAATATGTAAACTCCGTTAAACAACAGGCATCCGAATCCGTCCGGGTGCGGAAAGCAGGCGTTTAAGCCCGCCCCGGTGCGGAAGGTTCAAACAGACGCTGCAGTTTCTTCTTAACATGCAGGTAAGCGGGAATCAGGAACGCATCGGCAAAAATCCATGCCAACGGACTGGCAAAGCACACACCGATAAAACCGAACGTGGGTACCAGGAACAGCCCGGCAAGGCTCCTCGCCACCATTTCACACACACCCGCAAGGATGGCAAGGGTACCAAACCCCATCCCCTGTATCATGAAGCGGACAATATTCACCAAAGCCAACGGAATAAAAAAAGCACTGTTGACAATTAGCAGAAGCCTTGCATTTTCCAAAAGCTCCGGGCTTGCCGCATCGATAAACAGGGCGGCAAGCCGGTTGCCAAACAGGGACAGCACCGCACAGGCTAACAGAGAATACACCGAGCCGAGGATTACGCACGCTTTCATGCCCTGTCCCAAACGATCCAGCTTCTTCGCCCCCACGTTCTGTCCGCCGTAGGTCGCCATCGTGGAACCCATGGCATCGAAAGGACAGCAGAAAAACATGCTTACCTTGCCTGCCGCCGTCACCGATGCCACCGCCACGGCGCCCAGCGTGTTCACCGACGTCTGTAAAATCACGCTTCCGATTGCCGTAATGGAATACTGCAGCCCCATGGGAATCCCCATGCCGCATAGCGTCGCCATATGGGACGGATTCGGCTTCCATTCATCCTTTTTTATATGAAGCAGCGGAAACTTCCTAATCATATACAAAAGGCACAGCACACCGGACACCCCCTGGGAAACCACCGTCGCCAGCGCCGCCCCCGCCACGCCCATACCGAAATTCAGGATACACACCAAATCCAGCGCAATATTTAACAGGGAAGACAGCGTCAGGAATACCAGCGGCGTCTTACTGTCCCCCATGGCACGTATAATGCCGGACAGCATGTTATACAGGTATGTAGCCGGAATACCGATGAAAATAATCAAAATATAAATATACGCATGTTCAAAAATATCCTCCGGCGTCTTCATGAGCGTCAGGATGTTCCGGCAAAGCAGCGAAGTCGCTAACGTCATTACCACGGCAAACGCTATGGAAAGCCACATGGCATTTGCCGTAAACTGCCGCAGCCCCGCATAATCCTTTGCCCCGAACTTATGCGCCAGCGGTATGGCAAACCCGTTGCATACCCCCATGCAGAAACCGATAATCAGGAAATTCACGGAACCGGTACTCCCCACACCTGCCAGCGCATTTACCCCCAGAAAACGCCCGACGATTACCGTGTCCACCACACTGTAAAACTGCTGAAACAAAAAGCCGAATAAAAGCGGAACGGAAAATCCCAGTATCAGCTTCATCGGCGAACCCTGCGTCATATCCTTTGTCGTATCTTTCGCCATTTCCTTTTCCCAACCTTTCCTTTTCCATAATCTCCCCGGCCTGCATTTTGATGCAAACTGTACCTATTATGCGACTTTACGGTTGGTCTGTCAATAGGGAAAATAATGATTGGGGTTCCGGTTAAATGGAATAATCCACCACGCCTTCCCGCGTTTTTTGGCGCTCCATCAGGTCCCCGACGGTCACGCCGTCCACCACGCGGTTGATTGCGGCGTTTAACTCTTTCCACACGCCCAGGGTTTCACAGGTATCGCAGCGTTCGCACTCGTTGACCTCGTCTTCCAGACATGCAACGGGACAGAGCGAGCCTTCGGTCAGGCGCAGGACCATCCCCACCGTGTAGGAATGGGGGTCCCCGGCTATCCGGTAACCGCCCTGCGCTCCCCTCGTGCTTTTCACGTATCCGGCTTTATTCAGCACGGAAATAATCTGCTCCAGATATTTTTCCGATATTCCCTGACGCTCCGCAATCTGCTTTACCTTAATGTGTTCCCCCGTATTATGCAGCGCCAAATCCAGCATGACCCTTACCGCATAACGCCCTTTCGTGGAAATTTTCATCCCCGCCATCCTCCTGCCAGCGCTTCTTAATCAAAAGGTACTACCGAACCCTGGTATTTCTCATTGATGAATTTCCTGATTTCTTCGGATTTGAGTACGTCCACCAAAGCCTTCACGCCTGCGTTTTCCTCATTTCCTTCTTTTACCACAATCACGTTTACATAAGTCTTCGCCGCCTCCGAATCGGATGTCTCGTAAGCAAGCGCATCGGTCTGCGCATTCAGTCCTGCCTGGAGCGCATAATTTCCGTTAAGCACCACAAAGGAAGTCTCCCCTATAACCCTCGCCACCTGTGCCGCCTCCAGCTCCACGATTTCCACGTTGTGGGGATTCTCCGCAATGTCATTTTTTGTGGCTTCAATGCCCGCGCCTTCCTTTAAGGTAAGGATACCGTTGTCCTGCAGCAGCAACAGCGCCCTCGCCTCATTGGTGGTATCATTAGGAATGGCAATCGTTGCCCCGTCGGATATATTCGCAAGGTCGGATTCCGTCCCGCCGTAGATGCCAAGCGGTTCATAGTGGATTTCCCCTACATTGACAAGGTGTGTGCCGCGTTCCGCATTAAAACTGTCTAAATAGGGACTGTGCTGGAAATAATTGCAGTCAAAATCCCCTGCTTCCACCACTTCATTGGGCTGTACGTAATCGTTGAATACCGTTACCTGCAAATCCCAGCCCTGCCCTGCCAAAACCAGTTTCGCCGCCTCCAGAATCTCCGCATGGGGTACTTCCGTCGCCGCCACGGTGATGGTCCCGCCTTCTTTTGACGCCCCGCACGCCGTAAGCGCACCGGCCGCTAAGACAAAGGCAAACACGCCCGCTAACACTTTGGATTTCACAGCCTTCGTTTTCAAACCTTTTGTTCCGAACTCCTCCGTCACTCTCTTTTTCATAACTTTTCCTCCTCTTTTTCCTGGGTAGTGTCAAAAACTACCTGATTTTTTACTGCTCAAACCTTGATTTATGGGA
>CAJUMD010000149.1 GCA_910587275.1 uncultured Kineothrix sp. | reverse complement strand
TGTTTAGAAAAACCCGCCGGAAAAAGTGCACGGAAAATCCGGGACAGGCAATCCCGCTGCCGCCGCCCTCCAAAAAACTTTCTCCCGTGCGTCCGCCTCCGAACATAACATCAGGCTGAACCATTACCTAATTTGCATAATTTGCATAATATTTCAAAAAATGATTGACAACTTTTTTTCCAGCATTTATACTAATAAGGCGTGCATGGCGGTGCATGGTCTTTTTTGTGCATGGAAATGTACAGGGGATGTTCCCCGCGGCACGCGATAACACATTAATTTTCCAAACAGGAGGTGAAACAGAATGCCAACATTTAATCAGTTAGTAAGAAAAGGACGTCAGACATCCGTTAAGAAGTCAACAGCACCGGCTCTTCAGAAGGGATGGAATTCTCTCCACAAGAAGGCAATCGGTACTTCTTCTCCTCAGAAAAGGGGCGTATGTACGGCTGTTAAGACAGCAACTCCTAAGAAGCCTAACTCAGCGCTCAGGAAAATCGCCAGGGTACGTCTTTCCAACGGAATCGAGGTAACGAGCTATATTCCGGGTGAAGGACACAATCTGCAGGAGCACAGCGTGGTCCTGATTAGGGGCGGCAGGGTAAAGGACTTACCCGGTACGAGATACCATGTCATCAGGGGTACCCTTGATACGGCAGGTGTTGCAAACCGCAGGCAGGCCCGTTCCAAATATGGCGCTAAGAGACCGAAGGCTGGTAAGTAAGCAGGAGTGATGTACCACAAACAGAACTAATTTGTGTTGGAATTCTGTATTTTCATAGAAAACCGCACGAACACAGTAAGTGGAATTAGAGGACACATGTGAGTACCGTTGAATTATTCACGCAGCAAAACGTTGTAGCATACGGGAATCGGCATGATGCGGGTTCCGGCCTGGGGCAGCGGGGTTGTTGCAAATTAATAAGGAGGGAAGAACCGTGCCACGTAAAGGACATATTCAGAAAAGGGATGTATTGGCAGATCCTTTATACGACAATAAGGTGGTGACCAAACTTATCAACAACGTTATGCTGGATGGTAAGAAGGGTGTTGCCCAGAAAATCGTATACGGCGCATTTGCCACAGTAGAAGAAAAATCCGGCAAACCGGCTCTTGAGGTTTTCGAGGAGGCAATGAACAACATCATGCCTGTTCTTGAAGTAAAGGCAAGACGTATCGGCGGTGCTACCTACCAGGTGCCTATCGAGGTAAGACCCGACAGGCGTCAGGCTTTGGGGCTTCGCTGGCTGGTTATGTTTTCCCGCAAAAGAGGCGAGAAGACAATGCAGGACAGATTAGCAAACGAGATTCTCGACGCAGCGAACAATACGGGCGCAGCCGTTAAGAGGAAAGAAGATATGCACAAGATGGCAGAGGCGAACAAGGCATTTGCGCATTACAGATTCTAAAAGGAGGAAAAAACCTTGGCTGGAAGAGAATATCCATTAGAGAGAACCAGAAACATCGGTATCATGGCGCATATTGATGCAGGTAAGACCACTCTGACCGAGCGTATCTTATACTATACCGGTGTGAATTACAAGATTGGTGATACTCATGAGGGAACTGCTACCATGGACTGGATGGAACAGGAGCAGGAAAGGGGTATTACGATTACGTCAGCCGCTACTACCTGCCACTGGACGGAACAGGAACAGTGCAAAGAAAAACCCGGCGCACTGGAACACCGTATCAATATCATTGATACGCCCGGACACGTTGACTTTACGGTAGAAGTGGAACGTTCACTCCGTGTACTGGATGGCGCTGTCGGCGTGTTTTGTGCAAAGGGCGGCGTGGAACCCCAGTCGGAAAATGTATGGCGTCAGGCCGACACCTATAATGTACCGAGAATGGCTTTCATCAATAAGATGGACATTTTGGGCGCGAATTTCTATGGTGCGGTGGACCAAATCAGGACAAGGCTTGGGAAAAATGCCATCTGCATCCAGTTACCGATAGGTAAAGAAGATGATTTCCAGGGAATCATCGACTTATTTGAAATGAAAGCATATATCTACAACGACGAGAAGGGCGAGGACATTTCCATCGTGGACATCCCGGATGACATGAAGGATGAAGCCGAGCTTTACCATACGGAGTTGGTGGAGAAAATCAGCGAGTTGGATGACGACCTGATGATGATGTATTTGGAAGGGGAAGAACCGACCGTAGAGCAGTTGCAGGCAACGTTAAGGAAAGGTACGTGCGAATGTACGGCGATTCCCGTATGCTGCGGTACCGCTTACAGGAATAAAGGTGTCCAAAAACTTTTGGATGCGATTTTGAAATTCATGCCTGCACCAACGGATATTCCGGCAATTAAGGGCGTGGATTTGGACGGGAATGAAGTGGAAAGGCATTCTTCCGATGAGGAACCTTTCTCCGCGCTGGCATTTAAGATTATGGCAGACCCGTTTGTAGGAAAGCTGGCATTCTTCCGTGTTTATTCCGGTATGATGAATTCAGGTTCCTATGTATTGAACGCAACGAAGGACAAAAAGGAACGTGTGGGACGTATCCTGCAGATGCATGCGAATAAGAGGGCAGAGCTTGATAAGGTTTATGCCGGGGATATCGCGGCGGCAGTAGGATTCAAATTTACGACCACGGGTGATACCATTTGCGATGATCAACATCCGGTTATCCTTGAGTCCATGGAATTCCCGGAACCGGTTATCGAGCTGGCAATCGAGCCTAAGACGAAGGCAGGACAGGGTAAGATGGGTGAGGCTTTGGCAAAACTGGCAGAAGAAGACCCGACCTTCCGTGCCCATACGAACCAGGAGACGGGACAGACCATCATCGCAGGTATGGGCGAGCTGCATCTTGAAATCATCGTGGACAGACTTCTGCGTGAGTTTAAGGTGGAAGCTAACGTGGGCGCTCCCCAGGTTGCTTATAAAGAGACATTTACCAAACCTGTGGATCAGGAATACAAATATGCAAAGCAGTCCGGCGGACGTGGACAGTATGGTCACTGTAAGGTGAAATTTGAGCCCATGGATCCGAACGGGGAAGAAACCTATAAGTTTGAATCCAGCGTAGTCGGCGGTGCGATTCCGAAGGAATACATTCCCGCAGTCGGCGAAGGTATCGAGGAAGCGGCAAAAGCAGGTATCCTCGGCGGATTCCCCGTACTTGGCGTACATGCCAACGTATACGATGGCTCCTACCATGAAGTCGATTCCTCGGAAATGGCATTCCACATTGCAGGTTCCATGGCATTCAAGGAAGCCATGAAGAAAGGAAATCCGGTACTGCTGGAGCCTATTATGAAGGTTGAGGTGACAATGCCGGAAGAATATATGGGCGATGTCATCGGTGATATCAACTCACGCCGCGGACGTATCGAAGGTATGGAGGATATCGGCGGGGGCAAGATGGTAAAAGGTTATGTGCCGCTTGCCGAAATGTTCGGTTACTCCACGGACTTGCGTTCCAAGACGCAGGGACGCGGAAACTACTCCATGTTCTTTGAAAAGTATGAGCAGGTGCCTAAGAGCGTACAGGAAAAGGTTTTGGCTGCAAAGGCAAAATAAAGGTATTATATTTTCCTGCGGAAAAAGTTTTGGCTGCAAAGGCAGAATAAAGGTTACCGGTCACGGAGTAAACCGTAACAAATAAAGTGAAAATCAGCTTTTGGGTGTAAATTTTGCTTGAAAAACTTGGCATTATTTAATATAATCAAAGAAGCTGGTTAAATTGGAAATTGAGATGTTTTATTTTTAATCAAATTAAAGGAGGACTTTAGAAATGGCTAAAGCTAAATTTGAAAGAAACAAACCCCATTGTAATATTGGTACCATTGGTCACGTTGACCATGGTAAAACAACTTTGACGGCTGCAATCACAAAGACGTTGAACGCTAGGCTTGGTACCGGTGAAGCTGTTGCATTCGATATGATTGATAAGGCTCCGGAAGAAAGAGAGCGTGGTATTACCATTTCCACCGCACACGTTGAGTATGAGACAGAAAAAAGGCATTACGCACACGTTGACTGCCCGGGACATGCTGACTACGTTAAGAACATGATTACCGGTGCTGCACAGATGGACGGCGCTATCCTTGTTGTTGCTGCTACTGACGGTGTTATGGCACAGACGAAAGAGCACATCCTTCTTTCCCGTCAGGTAGGCGTTCCTTATATCGTTGTATTCATGAACAAATGTGATATGGTAGACGATCCGGAATTGCTTGAGCTGGTAGAAATGGAAATCAGGGATCTTCTTTCCGAGTATGAATTTCCCGGCGATGACACACCGGTTATCCAGGGTTCCGCACTTAAGGCTTTGGAAGACCCTTCCAGCGAATGGGGCGACAAGATTCTTGAACTGATGTCCGCAGTGGATGATTACATTCCGAATCCTCAGCGTGACACCGACAAACCGTTCCTTATGCCTGTTGAGGACGTATTCACGATTACCGGTCGTGGTACGGTTGCTACCGGACGTGTTGAGCGTGGTACGCTTCACTTGAACGAAGAAGTTGAAATCGTTGGTATTAAGGAAGAAACAAAGAAAACGGTTGTTACCGGTATCGAAATGTTCCGTAAGATGCTTGACGAAGCTCAGGCTGGTGATAACATTGGCGCACTGCTTCGTGGTGTTCAGAGGACGGAAATCGAAAGAGGTCAGGTTCTTTCCAAACCCGGTTCTGTAACCTGCCATAAGAAATTTACGGCTCAGGTTTACGTTTTGACAAAGGATGAAGGTGGACGTCACACTCCTTTCTTCAACAACTACAGACCTCAGTTCTATTTCAGGACAACGGACGTAACAGGCGTATGTAACTTACCTGAAGGTACCGAAATGTGCATGCCTGGCGATAACGTGGAGATGTCGATTGAATTGATTCACCCGATTGCTATGGAGCAGGGGCTTACGTTTGCTATCCGTGAGGGTGGTCGTACAGTAGGTTCTGGTAGGGTTGCTACTATCATCGAGTAATTACAATTTATTCAGTAAAATCAAGGCTTTCGGGGATTTCTCCGAAAGCCTTTTTAAATGAATAACCACTTTAGAGAACTAAAGTGGCTACAAAATGGCTACGATATTTTATTCTTGCTCAGTAATATCTGAATGAATAACACCTTCGTCAATCTTATACATTATCATACTGGCAAACATTAGCTGGCGCATTGCATCATCTTGAGTCATATTTAGATTTTCATGTGCGACCGGATTTCTTAAAGCAATCATAGCACCTTCTGCCATTTTCATAAAACCTAATTGGATATTTTGACCACTTTCGGTTTGTCTATCACAAAATTCTACGATAGGATCATTTGAAGAATAAACGGTTGTCATTGCTTTAGCGCCATCTGGAATAGGGGGGGTTGGACGGGCATTTGCATAGATACGCTTTGTTCGTGCGTTAATTTCCTTAAAGGCATTTTCAGCGGCATCGGCATAGAATCCGGAGAGATATTGTCCTTTGGAAACCTTTCGGATTTTGGGATGAATATAATCCCATATATCATTGAAAGGCTGTTTTTGCTTTTCATATAAAGAAG
>CAJUMD010000148.1 GCA_910587275.1 uncultured Kineothrix sp. | reverse complement strand
TCATTTTTACAACAACTTTTTAATTCCGTTCAGCCGGAAGGCTGAACTGTTACAGAAGAAAGTAACAGTTCAGCCTGAAATGTTACGGATTTCCATATCTTTTGACAACGTGAATATTTGATTTTATTGTCACATTGTTTTACAATGAAATTCCAAGATTAAAATTTCTTAGAATATCAGGGAGGTTGCCATATGCAAAAACGGGTTTTGGTAGTAGATGATGATTCAATGAATCTGAAAAGGACAAAAATGATTTTGGAAAAACAGTATGATGTAATTCTTGCGTCATCCGGGGAAGATGCGCTTAATTTGCTTAGATTTGAAAAAGTTGACTTGATTCTTTTGGACATTGCCATGCCGGGCATGGACGGTATTGAAACCTTTGAGCGTTTAAAAGACAGTTATGAGGAAGAAATTCCCGTGATTTTCCTGACTGCATCCGGTGATGAGGATGACGTATTGAACGCAATCAGGCTCGGGGCAGTCAACTATTTGAAAAAACCGTTTTATCCACAGGATTTACTGCAGCGGATTGCAAAGGAGCTTGACCGGAAATGAGAAACGAAGCGCAGATAAGTATGCACCTGCTAATAGCCGGAGTTGTCAGCGGCTTCAGCATAATACTGATTTTGATTACGCTTGTCATGAATTGGGAACTGTGGATGATTCCCCTGGTCGGTCTTGGCTGTCTTGCTGTGTGGTGGCTCCATATCGGGAGGATCGGCTCGGAAAAACTTTATGAAAACATGTGCGCCGGACTTATGCTGGGCGAGTTTTTTTTCTTTGGGGTGCATGCGACCAGCCTTGTTGACATACCTACCGCAGTCTGCATCCTGTTCTTCCTCTTTTCCCTGCTAAACCGAAAGGGGCTGTTATACATAGCAGCCTCCTTGTACGTGCTGGAACTACTGTACCATTTCTTATTCTTAAACACCATCACGTTTCACATGGGAGTGCAGGACGCAGTACATTTGGGAATTGGTACGGCAGTGGCGGCAGGTGCGGTAACGATCGTAAGATACCGCATTAACAGGAGAACCGAAGAAAAAGAACGATACAGCAGCATATTGGCACAACTGGATGCTGCCGGAAGGCAGAATGCGGATTTTTTATCCAATGTATCCCATGAACTGCGCACACCTGTCAATATGGTAATCGGCATCAGCGAGGTAGCGCTGGATAAAAAAAATATACCGGAAATTCATGAGGATATACAGTCCATACAGTTGGCAGGCAAGCGTCTTTCCAGCCAAATCAACAACATTCTCGATTATACCGAAATAGTGGAAGGTACGCTCACTGCGGAAAGAGAAAAATACAGCCTCACTTCGGTCATCAATGACGTAATTACCATGACGGCAGTGCAAAGCAGCAGGAACCATTTGGAAATGGTGTTTGATATAGATCCCAGGATTCCATCCGTTTTGGTGGGAGATGCGGAAAAAATTTCCCATGTGCTTAAGATTCTTCTGGAAAACTCCATTAAGTTTACGGAAGAAGGCGGCGTCAATATCTGTATCGGATTCCGCCCTGAAGGCTATGGAATTAATTTGGTCATAGATATTTATGATACCGGCATCGGTATGACACAATCCCAGCTTAAACAGATGTATGCTGATTTTTACCAGGCGGATTCCGGAAGCCGCCGTTACGCGGGAGGACTGGGGCTCGGCATTCCCATTGCACGCGGTCTTCTCCATTCCATGGGCGGTTTCATCCATTTTGACAGTAAAGAGCAGCAGGGACTACAGGCACACATCATCATTCCACAGGGCGTGGAGGATAACACACCGTCCATGGAAATTTACAATCCGAATCAATTTTGCATTGCATGCTATTTCAGGCCGGAGAGATATAACAGTGATGATGTCAGGCGGTATTATGACAACATGATCTTACATATGGTGGAGGGACTCGGTGTTGAGGGATATCAGGCCCACAATTTTGAAGGTCTGCAGAAACTGCAGCGGGAACACCATCTGACCCATATATTTATGGCACAAACAGAATATGAAGAAAACCGTTCCTACTATGAGGAACTGGCCAGGACCCTGCCGGTCATCGTGATTGCCGGCAGGAAATTCGTTCCGGGAAGCAACAGCAGGATACTGGTAATCCGTAAACCGTTTTTTTCTCTTTCCATCGTTAATATCCTGAACGGACAGACTGACGAAAACGGCTCGGAAAAATTGCCGAATACAGCCCGCAGACTGTTTTCCTGTGAAGGAATCCGGGCGCTTGCCGTAGACGATGAAGAAATGAATCTGGTAGTGGCAAAAGGCGTCCTTGGCAGTTACGGCATAAAAGTGGATACCTGCCTGAGCGGAAGGGCTGCCGTGGAACAATGCCGCCATACCTCTTATGACCTTGTATTTTTGGATCATATGATGCCGGGTTTTGACGGCGTGGAAACTCTGCGGCGTATCCGTGAAATCAACAACGGAATGTACCAGGACCTGCCGGTCATTGCCTTAACCGCCAATACCATCAGCGGGGCAAGGGAAATGTTCAAAAGCGAAGGCTTTACGGAATTTATCCCTAAACCCATCGAGCGCTCCGTGTTGGAACGGGTGCTACGCCGGGTGCTGCCGGAACGCAGCATCCGGCACAATGGGAGTACGGCAGGGGCAGAGACACCGGAAGGTACCTTCCTTCCCCCTTCTTCCCCCGAAACGGAAATACCGGATGCCGCACATTCCCAAGAAGCTGCGGTTCCTGGACAAATGGAAGACCAGCCTTACGCTGCCCTGAGCAAAGCCGGAATCAACATACAAATGGGAATGGATTACTGCTGCGGGGATGAGGATTTCTATTTGGAAATGCTGCGGATGTTCCATACCCAGGCAGCGGATAAGGAGAACGAACTTATTTCCCTGTATGAAGCTGCCAATTGGGGGGATTACGCGATTAAAGTCCATGCCCTGAAAAGTACCGCTTTAACAATCGGTGCAGAGCAGCTTTCGGCCCGGGCAAAAGAACTGGAGCAGGCAGGAAAAAACGGGAACGAAGAATATATCAGAAAAAATCACCCAATACTTTTGGATATGTACAGAGAAGTCTGTGGAAGCATGGAAGGATTATAATTTCATGACCCGTCATGCCCACATTTCAAGATGATGTCCCGCTGCAGGCGGCAGCGGGGCCGGTATCAGGAGGAAATGGATTGTGTTCAAAAAATGGTTTGAAATAATCTTTGACCATAGGGTCAGTCTTCAGGAACGTATGTTCCGGCTGGTCACGGGTATCAGCATGATTGCATTGGTTTTTATACTGTTTCTGAGCAGATACAAGGCCAATCTTATTATACTGCCATTCAGTCTTATCTACATGGTGGCAGCCGTAAAAATCAGCATTCAAAAGGAACGTATTGACGCCGGGGCCATGGCCGTTGCAATACTGCTGCTTCTGCTCTTTCCGGTCAGCTTCTTTACGGCAGGAGGGCTTTACGGCGGAGCGCCGGAATGGTTCGTGCTTTGTTTTCTTTACATAACCGTCACTTTGTCGGGAAGGAGAAGATGGATTTTTTTCCTGCTCTGCACGATTGAAACGCTGCTTTGCTATTACGTCGCCTACCATTATCCGGAATCTGTGGTGCCGAACACGGTGGCACAGTCCTATTTTGATTCCGCACGTTCCGTAATTCTGGCAGGTATCCTGACCAGTGTGCTGCTTTTATTCCAAAATAATCTGTACGAAAAGGAAAACAAACTTACCATAGAGCAGAAAAAGGAAATTGAGGAGTTAAACCGGGCGGAAAATCATTTTTTCTCCAGCATGAGTCATGAAATACGTACCCCCATCAATACCATCATCGGGCTGAATGAAATGATTCTGCGGGGAGATATTTCCGAAGAAATTGCAGATAACGCAAGGAATATCCAGGGCGCCAGCAAAATGCTGCTTACCCTCATCAATGACATTTTGGACTTATCCAAGATTAAGTCCGGGAAAATGGAAATCATAAACGTATCCTATGAGACCGGAAGGCTTTTTTCGGATATTGTCAACATGATATGGATTAAAACAAAGCAGAAAGGGCTGGAATTCCGGCTTCAGGTAGATTCCTCAATCCCGAGTATGCTCTGTGGCGATGAAGTGCGCATCAAACAGGTACTAATCAACCTTTTAAATAATGCGGTAAAATACACCAGCGAGGGCTATATTAAACTTTCCATCCGGTGTGAACGGCTGGCCGTGAACCGGGTGCGGGTTTGGTATTCCGTGGCGGATACCGGCCAGGGCGTAAAAAAGGAAAACATCCCTTACCTGTTCAATGCGTTTAAGAGGGTGGACGAAGAAAAGAACCGCCACATCGAAGGCACCGGCCTGGGACTTAACATTGTCCGGCAGCTTGTGGAGCTGATGGGCGGGGAAATCAGCGTCAACAGTGTTTATACAAAGGGCTCCACCTTCATTGTAACGCTGGAACAGGATATTGTGGATGAAAAAGAGCTCGGAACCTTTACCCTTGCTTCCCGTATCAGAACCCATGAAGGGGAACAATACAAACAGAGTTTTGAGGCGCCGGAGGCACGCCTGCTCGTAGTGGATGACAATGACATGAACCTTTTGGTGGTATGCAAGCTGCTTTCGGATACCAAACTTCAAATCGACACGGCCTCCAGCGGGGCAGAATGCCTGAAACTGGCGCAAACCCAGCATTATGATGCTATTTTGATGGATCATATGATGCCGGAGATGAACGGTATCGAATGTCTCCATGCGCTGCGTACACAACCCGGCGGATTATGTCAGGATGTTCCCGTTATTGCGCTTACCGCCAACGCCGGAAGCGACAACCAACTGCTTTACCGTAAGGAAGGCTTCAGCGGTTATCTGGCAAAACCGGTCAGCGGCGCACTGTTGGAAGCGGCTGTGCTGAGTATTCTGCCAAAAGAGCTTGTGAAGCTGAGTGATGAAACCAGCCAGACCGAAATCGGAAAAGATATTATGATTTTTGACCAGGTGCCAAGGACATCCATAATCGTTACCACGGACAGCGTCTGCGACCTTCCGGAATCACTCAAAAAAGAGTTTTCCATTTCCGTATGCCCTTACTATGTCGCCACGAATGACGGACGTTTTCTGGATGAAGTGGAACTGAAACCGGATGAGCTGCTGGAGCATATGGCCGAAGGAAAGAACGGGGTTTCCCTTCCTCCTGACGTAGAAGATTATGAACGTTTTTTTGCGGAAAAACTTACCGAGGCCCAAAATGTCATACACATTACCATGGCCAAACATGTCAGCCATGGATACTACAATGCCGTAGAAGCGGCCAAATCCTTTGAAAACGTCACGGTAATTGATTCCGGTCATCTTTCCAGCAGTATGGGATTGTCTGTGTTGTACGCCGCTTTCATGGCAGAACACCATGCTTCAAAAGATGACATCGTGAAAATGGTGAAAAAACTGAGACGCCATATTTCCTCGGCATTCATAATTGACAGTACCCACATGATGTGCCAGGCAGGAAAAATCACCAAACGGACGCAGGTGCTTTGTGACGCCCTGCTGCTGCATCCCGTCCTTGTACTGCGAAAGAACCGGATGGTAGTTGGAAGATTGGAAATGGGTAACTTTTCGCATGTATCGAAAAGCTATATCCGTCATGTACTTAGGAACTGTCGTGAAATAATTTGTATATTTTTGGAATCTATGTTAATATA
>CAJUMD010000147.1 GCA_910587275.1 uncultured Kineothrix sp. | reverse complement strand
TCTTACCAAAAAGGAGTTGCTTTTTACCAAAGACACAAACTTTTTTACACTACCGATTATGCATACCCGGTAACATCTTTAAATCCCAAGTCCCGCAGCTATTTTCCCTGCAACATGATCAATGGATTGTTTATTTCCATGCTGGTTTCTCATATATTCTCCTTTTATTTCTGAACAGAAAAGAGGACCAAGCCGCTAATAAATTAACAAACTTAGTCCTCAATATCATTTCACTTCTCTCCGAACACTTTTCCGGGCAGAACGCTTCCCCTACACCTCCTTAGAGTGCACCTCGCCCCCCTCCTGACAGCTTTATGGTAATTTAGTGTCAAGTAGTATAATTTTCAGTTTCAAGATGAAAAACAGGCCTGTCCCAATCCTTTTTTACTGCTTTTGCAGTGAAAAAATATTTGGACTAAACCAGCGGAACACCTTGATTTTACTGGCTCTCTGCTGACTTGACACTATAATATCATAATCCCCCACCCTTGCATTCGGGTACACCTCCTCCCCCCTGACCGGCCTTGCACCCCTCCTCAAATACGCCTTCACCTTCTCCCCGTACAGAAACACATCATTCCCCTTTACAATCCCCCACTCCATCATCAGCGCTGCCGCTCCCGTCACAAACGGCGTGGCAAAAGACGTCCCCGTCACCGACTGAGTCCCGCCCTGCCCATTACTAATCGTGATGTCTACTCCCGGCGCCACGAGGTCCGGCTTTACGTTTCGTCCTGCCAGCACTTCTTCCAGCTCATTTTCCAAACGGTAGCCCCTGCCGGAAAAATCCGCATAGGAATCGTATACACTGTTGTACGCCCCCACCGTCACCACCTTTCCTGCCGTGGAAGGAATGGTAAACGTCACTTCCGGCGTGGGTACAAAAAAGCGGGTTCCTGCATTTAACACCACGCTGCTTGGCAAGTAAAAATAATAATGCCCCGTCACGGTTTCCACCGGCTCCAAAAGAAATGTCCATACACCGGAATCAATATAAGTCTGTTTGGGAATAAAATCAAAGAAAATCTCCTGATTAACCGAATAAGGGGATGGCTCCCCCACATAAATGAGAATCTGCGTCTGCCCCATGTCAAGACGGACGGTCCCTGCCCTGTCCGTATCCACGGGCTGGCGTTCCCCGCCGGGGGCAATCAGGGTGATGCGGTAACGGTCCGCATATTCCTTCCACAACTGCACGTTCACCGACCGCTCATATCCCGCAACGGCAAGCTCCACCCGCTTTGTGCCGTCCAAAACACCGGACGCATGACCGCCTGCCGCCCCCTCGTTCCCGCTCCCGACACAAATGACACTGCGCCCGATTTCCGTCACATTATCCATAAACCGTTCCAGGAGGGAAGTCCCGTCATGGGAACCGTACGTATTGCCGAAGCTGATATTGACGGCAACCGGACGCCCTAACTGCACCGCCTTTTTCACCACATACGTTAAAGCCCGCATCATCTCCGTGGTGCGGGGAAAAGCCTCTTTTTTCGGATTTCCCAGTTTCACCACGATTAAATCGCTCTCCGGCGCCACCCCCGTATAACGTCCTCCCGAATCCATCCCGTTCCCCGCCGCAATCGCCGCCACGGCGGTTCCATGCCCGGTAGTATCCGTGGAAGGCACCATACGCCGTCTTTCTTCCCCTTCCTCCCTTAACGCTGCATCAAGCTGCGCCTGGGTAAATTCCACCCCCACGCGGAATCCCTCCGGCGCCGCCTGCACGCTCCCCTCGGCAGGTGTCAGTGTCTGGTCCCAAAGAAAAAGGAGCCTGCTGCCTCCGTCCCGTCTCCTGAAATCCATCCGCGCATAGTCAATGCCGGAATCAATCACAGCCACAAGGGTTCCCCTGCCACTTAAATAGGGCTCCCTCACCGTCACCGAAGGGATGCAGGAGACTTCCTTTCCCTGCTGCACGCCAAAATACAGCCTTTTCGGTATTTCCACATACTCCACTTCCTCCAGTTCCGCAAACGAACGGATTAGGTTCCGCGGAAGCGTCACAATGGCATACCCGGCAATCAACTCCTCCACGCTTATCACCGGACTGTCCAGCCTTAACAAATCACCGTTATATTTCACGATAACTTCCCAACGGTTATCCGTCTCCTCATACCCTGCATCCATCCCCAGGGACTTTTCCCGCTCCTCCCCGGACATATCCAGCGCCAAATTCAATAAGTTTTCCAATTTCTGCGAATCCATGGTTTCCCCCGCTTCCGTCATTCTGATATATCCTATGCGGAAACCACATGTTCAGTCATCACAATATTTACCTACAATGCTTTCAAATTCTTCCGTCACCTCGGTAAAGGCTTTTAACAGTTTGGAGGAAAAGGCGCTGATTTGGTCGTTCATGATAATGAGGACGCGCTGCGTTTTATACCGGAACATTTCAATCACATTATCTATGAGCTGCTTGATGACCGTATTGGATATTATGATTCTGCCGTTCCGGTACCCGAACTTCCCGCCGAACCTTGCCAAATAAGTCACCCCGTCGGGAGGGAAAGCCGCATATACGGATACATCACGTCTTTCCCCTCCTCCAAAGTACCGCCAATCCGGTCAGTACAAGAAGAAACAGCATCCCTGTCCGGGCAGACCACCTTTTCATATATGCGTCCGGTTTCATGGTCAGCCCGCAGCATCCCCCTCTAAGCAGGGCAAGGTATCACCTCATGCATCATGTCCTCCCAAGTCCTGTGCCAACAGGAAGATTTTCTCCAATATCCCTTTGCAGTCGTTCATATTGGAAACCGCATTTTCCGACATGCGCAGCCCCTCCGTGGAGGATGCCGCCACTTCTTCACTGGTAGCGGAAAGCTGTGAAACATTATCCGATATCGTTTCCGTGGATTTTAGGATTTCTTTCATCCGCTGCTCCGTGTTTCTGATGTTTTCGGAGAGTACCCCCATCTCTTTATTGATATCATCGAAACGGCTGCGGGTATTTTCTATCATCTCATTCTGCCTTACCACGGATTCCACGGAACGGTCAATGCTTTCATTGGCAAGCCTGGTATCCTCATTTAACAGCCCGATAATCCCGGTAATCTTGTTGGACGCTTCCTTGGTCTGTTCCGAAAGCTGGCGGATTTCCTCCGCCACAACGGCAAATCCCCTGCCTGCCTCCCCCGCCCTTGCCGCTTCTATGGATGCGTTGAGCGCCAACAGGCTTGTCTGACCGGAAATGTTTAAAATGGAACCCACAAACCACTGTACTTCCTCCACCTGGGAAGTCAGCCTGCCGATTACGTCCACCATTACGCTGCTGGCCTGCTCCACGCGCCCTGCCTGTTCCTTTAACTCCCTGACTTCTTCCGTTCCTTCCGCCAGCGTTCCGTTAGTTCTTGCCGAAGCCTCCGTCATGCTCTTAATCTCCGCTTCCGCCTTTTCCGTAATCTGCCGGATTTCCATGCACATCTCCGCTTCCTCCTGGATGGATTCTGCCGTGCTTTCCGTACTCTCCGCAATATTACTCATGGAAAAATTGCTGGTATCCACGCACTCTTTCAGACTGTCCACCATTTCCATTGCCTGGCTGAAATAGGTAGAAATATTCTCTGCCACGGAAGCCATTTTCCGGCTGCTTTCCTCCTGTCTGCCCGCCGCTTCCATAATGGATGCCATGTTTTCCCCATTAAACCGCAGCAGCAGGCAGATGACACGAATGGATGCCACTGCAGACAAAACGATGGAAAACAGGACAATAACCGCCTGCTGCCCTTCCGCCTTTAAATCATAATAGAGCAGGATACGAAGCAGGTTGGAACCGATAATGACAACATTTCCCCATAAAATTATCCTCTTATTCAAAAAAGCCATGGACGCAAACAAAATGGCATAAGCATAAACAAAAGTGATATCCGAGGAATTAAAAAGCACAATTACCGTATACGCCAAAGCCCCGCTGCCAAGCATCACCACGGCACAGGTTTTCGTGTCCCGCAGTTTAAGGAACACCGCCGTACTGACTGCCACCGCCGCCACATCCGTCCCTAATTGGAGATATGCCTGCCACGTTGAACCACCGCTCAAAAACAGAAACGCAAGCAGCGTCAGGATAAAATATCCCAAAATCACCATTAAAACCGGATAAACCGTACCGTTAGCACCCCTATATTGTGTTTTCGTCATCCTCTTTCCCTCCATCCATATGTCTGACATAAGATTCATGCAGGATTCATCTTTCTGTATTTTATTATAGCACAGCAGCAACGCATTGCAATCTTTCCGTGATAAAATATTATCACTTTTTCAAGTTATACTGCCTGTTTCCCCGTCTTATCCCTTATAAAAACACTCCATCACACGCACCATGTACCCCACGTCTTCCGCCCCTGCCGTCTCGTAAGCCGAATGCATGGCAAGCTGGCCAATCCCTATATCCACCGCGCTGACCGGTACCTGTGCTGCGGAAATGTTCCCCAGCGTGGAACCGCCCGCAATATCCGAACGGTTGGCATAACACTGCCATGGCACGTCCGCTTTTTTGCAGATTTCCTTCATCACCGCAGCGGATACCGCATCCGTCGTATATTTCTGTCCCCCGTGGTACTTGATAACAATGCCGCCGTTTAAGTAAGGACGGTTTGTTGGGTCAGCCTTTTCCGGATGATTGGGATGCACCGCATGGGCATTGTCCGCCGATATCATGAAACTGTCCGCCAGTAGCCTGCCAAATCCGCTTTCCTCCATCCCCAGGGACTCCCCAATCCGCCGCAGCGTATCCTGCAGGAAATTGGATGCCGCCCCCTGTCTCGTGGTACTTCCCACTTCCTCATTGTCAAACACTGCCAGCAGATTGGAATATTCCTCTGGTTTTCCGTGCAGCAGGGCATACATGGATGCATAAACGCACGCCAGGTCATCCAGCCTTGGGGTACCGACAAATTCCCCCTGCGCACCGAACCTTCTTCCTTTTTCCCTGTTATAAAGGAAAAAATCACTCCCTAAAATATCTTTTGGCGAAACTCCGATTTCCTCCGCCATCAGCGTAAGAAACGGCTTGCTGTCCGCCCCGGCATACAGGGGAAGCATGTCGGTCTGTACATTGTATTCCACACCCTTATTCATGTCGCGGTTCATATGGATTGCCACATTGGGAATCAGAACAAGATCCCTGTCCACTGCCACATTACGGATGCCTGCGCCGCCTGCCAAAACCACCCTGCCCGCCACCGACAGCGGCCGGTCCAGCCATGTGGACAGGATTGAGCCGCCATATTTCTCCACGTTCAGCTTTACGTACGCATCTTCCACTTTCATCTCTGGGTTTTCCTTTACTTTAAAGCAAGGGGAGTCACTGTGGGATGCTACCATATGGAATCCCTTCGGTTTCCTTGCCGGAAGCTGGAACGCAATTAAGGATGAGCCATTCCTCGTTACGTAATATTTTCCGCCCATAGCAAGTTCCCACCGCTCATTTTCCTGAAGCTGTCCGTACCCCGCCGTTTCCAGCTCCTGCCCCACATTCTCCACCGCATGATAGCAGGTGGGGCTGTTCTTGATAAATGCCAGCATTTTCTTAACATGGTCCACCGGCGCTGCCGTTGCTTTTTTTTGGCTGTCTGTTGCTCCCATTTTCATCCTTCCTTTCTTGATTCCGTAATTTTATATTTTATCCCAAAATTTACTAGTACGTTGTAAAATAAATAACTAGCCAAATATTGTCTTTTGTGCTATACT
>CAJUMD010000146.1 GCA_910587275.1 uncultured Kineothrix sp. | reverse complement strand
ATAAACGAAGCACAGGTACACATCGCCCGGACTGGACAGGGCAGTCTGTTCAAAGGAGATACTTGTAAAGCGCATATCAAAAAATATAAAATTCCCCTTCCCGCTTATCAGTTCAGCCACCCCTTGGTCGCTGAAATTATCCGGCATTCCCTCATTGCCGCCTTCACTTTCTTTCAGTTTATACAGCCTGGCATTGAATTTCCATTTCCCGTACACATGTTCCTCTATAAATTTCCTTTCCTCGTCCGTCAGGTCCGGCACGCATTCCACATCCATGGCGGCCAGCTCCTTTTTCTCCCGTTTCATCTCCCAAAGCCCGCGGAAATTCAGGTAAAGGGTATCCGTATCCCCGGGATCCACGTACATTCTATGGATGCTTTCCCTTGGAAATTCTTCCCACACCGTATTCCAACCTGAATAACATATCGGCACCAAGTCTTCCACCGGCGGAAAGTCCTCAACCACCACACGCTGGCGGTATGTGCCCTCCCCCAATGCATAGGACGGTTGGATAATGCTCCGGAAACCGCCGGCGGTACCAAACAGCTCCATGTCAGCTGGATCCGTAAATGTCGTTTGGTCTATGCCCCACGCCACCCCTGCACTGTCCCTGCCGTAGTGCACGACTATCCCTTTCATCTCCTCCACGCCCTGCTTACTGAAATCCACTCTACCGGGGGGGACATCCTCCGCTGCAGCCACCCATCCGTCATTAATTACCCCAATCCGCCTCGAAAATCTCCAGTCCCCAAAAACATGTTCTTCCAGTAATTCCTCAAACTCCTGATCCCATGTATCTTCTTTCTCCACCCATCCCCCGCTTCCTGCCGTTACAACAGTTTCCCCGGTCTTCTCCTTTTCTTCCCCTGCAGGCGGTTCCTCGTTTTCTTCTTCAACCTGCTGTTTCGCAACGGGATTCGTATCCACGGTTTCCTGCTGTTCTTCCACCTTATCTTCTTTCTGTTCTTTTACGGTATTTTGCGTGTCAAAATACCGGGCTGTATCATAACCGAAACAGAAAAATAATGCCATTAATACCATGACCGCAAAAACTCCCTTGTATTTTCTCATTCTTTCGTCCTTTCATCCCCACTGTCATTTCCTACTACTCCTTTACATGTTCCTTAATACTTTTCCACATCCACCCGCTCCAACTCCCAAAGTCCACAAAAGTCCAAATAAAGGGTATCCGTGTTTCCTGGATTTACATATACATGGCTTGCACAACAGTATCCCATAACCGCCGATTCACTGGTTATGTCATAACCCAAATCATAGGTTATTTCTATCAGGCTGGGATTTCCTTCCATTTCCACATATTCGTCTTTACCATAGAGATTCCTCAGCCTGACTTCACCCGTCTCGCCCCATATGTGGTACACCGGACGGTCAACATCGTTATTTCCCCCATATGCATAAAAAAGGTAAATATCTTTTGTTTGGGAAAAATCAGGCTGCCATAGCCAAACACCGTCCTTGCTATACCATATCCTTGTTCCCTCCTTCATTTCTTCTACCCCTTGTTCACTGATATTTTTGTACCACCCGCATGTTTCCCCGTTTTCCTCCAATTTTGCCAGCCTTTTGGAGATGTTCCATTCCCCATATATGTATTGTTCCAAAAATTTATCATCCCCCGGTTCCACTTTGGACATATACCCCCCTGTCCTTTCGGTTCAGCAATTTTACCCTTTTTTCCGGAATCGTTTCTTCTACCCTTTCCAGTTCCCACAGTCCGGTAAAATCCAAATATATTGTATCTGTTTCCGCCGGATTAACATATATCCGTTCCCCTGCCATACTATTCACCATTTTGGGCGAGTCAAATTCATGCCGTAAAGCATATCTCACGAATATAATATCTCCTTCCACCCCAAAAAAACTTTCCGCATCAAATCCCTGATATATATGGAAGATACCCTTATCCTGCTTTGAAATATGATATTCCGGATACCTTATTTCATGAAAGCCTTCCCTTCCAAACAGATTCATATCATCCACATTTGAAAAAGTCATTGGACTAAGACCATCCACAATTTTTACGGAATCCTTACCATAATAAATCCGAATGTTTTCCATTTCTTCTGCTCCCTGCTCCGTGAAATCTACCAGCAAAGGATGTCCGGGATATTCCACCCAGCCATTATCCATGGTCCCGAGACGCTCGGCAAAACGCCATTCCCCATACACATACTTTTCCAAAAATTCTTCCTGACTTCCCTTTTCCTCCCTGCCGGATTCCATACTGTATGCTTCTGCCGTATCTTTCTGCTTCTTCAGGCTTATTTGTCCTCCCCCTTCCGCAACAGCCTGCTGCGCTGCCACCTGATATTCCTCCATGCCCATCATCAAAACAACCGACAGAAATACGATTATTCTTTTCATTTTCTTCATCGATTAATCCCCACTGTCCAGTTTCTCCAAAAAACCCTTGTCCAGTATGTCCTCCACTTCCGAAATGTCTATGGAAAATTCATTGTATGTTAATCCCCTGTCCAACACAATTACAAAATGAGTGCCATCCGTATACCAACTGACATTACTCCCAATCATGTCCCATTCCTCGGCCTGCAAAAGCTCAAACAGATCGTCTTTTCTTTTGGAATAGCTCTCACCAACCGTAGCATCCCCTTTCATTCCGTCCCACATGGTAACATTTTCAAACCGGTCTTCCAGCAGCATTTCCCCCAATACCCCCAGGTCGGTGACCACATCCTTCAGTTTTAGGAGTTTTCCCCCCGTGATGTCCACGGTAGTCGCAAATGCCGTCGGGGGTAATCTTCCCCCATAGGTACCATAGTATCCCTTATAAACAATACTGACCAATTCCCCGTTCAGGAACTTTATCTGATAATCCAGTTCATGGATCAGTTTACGGAACAGAAGCAGTTCCCCCCGAACCTGTTTTAACGCATCTTCCTTTATGACGGTATTTATGCATTCCTCCTTCCCGTCATCCCCAATCCCACATATCTGCGGATAAAATACCTGTATATCATTCCTCCCGCTTTGGTTACAATATACTTTTCTCTCCAAATGCATTTCCGCTTCCCCTCCGTTCCTCGCAAACCATTCGGTAAACACGGACATAAACAGCGCAACCAAAACAGCAACACATTTTCCTTTTCCCATTTTTCTGCCGCCCCTTTCCCTAATCATCATTTTCCCAACTTTCATTCAGTTGCCCAATGTAATAATCATAATATTTTTCCCTTTCTGGATATCCCTCATACCCACTATTAATTATGCCTGTTATTTCATACACACCTGCATTTTCATCACATTTCTTATTTAAGTTAAACCTGTCATCATTGGCCGATTCCGGCTTGAAAACGCTCCAGTAATACCCTGCGGACTCCCCAAAATACTCCTGCCCCACATATAAGGCACCATCCTCCAATATTTTGGGATCATCCATGTATTCACTGAAAGCAGTATACGCAGCCCTACCCGTTATCTGTATGGCACCGCCACCTCTGTACTTTGCACCATCCCCTTCTTCTGTGTTCCCCAAATCTATTGCTCTCTGCCCAACCTCATATTTTTTAAAGTAAGCAAAAATATCATCACCATCATACTGCTCCAATGGCAGTCTTCCAGCCTCTGATTCCACTGCGCATTGTGCCAAAAACTGTGCAATCCTTTCCGGAGTATTGATTTCATATTTTTCCAGTACCCTGTTAATTTCATCCACATCTTCCTGTGTATATTTCCTGATTTCTCCATACTCCGGCAATGATGTTTTTACATCGTAGGTATCTACGGGTTTATATGCCCATGCGTTAAGCGAGGGGGCATTTTGCAACATTTCCAAAGTTACATATTCCTTCTTCGCGTTTCCTGCCCGCTGCCCATTCGTCTTCAGGGTAATTAACCCCCCTATGCTGCATATCATGTAGGACGACATATTGACGCTCGGCTGGCCCCCGATTAAATTACCTCCGTCACATCCGTTCCACCGGGAACCCAGAATTGCCGGAAGGCACGGTCCCATGAACAGTTTACAGACCCCGAAGGTATTTGGTACCAGTTTTATGTCCGTCTCCCTCAAACCCAATCCCCCGTTCCTTTCATCCCCGGAAAGCGCCGATGCCATTACCTTTACCTTTGCATCCTTATTTTTTGCATACGGGCACCGTACTTCCGCACTGATTACCACGGGGTTTTCATTTGGTACCGTCAGTTTGTCCAGCACATCCCCCACGCTCACCTCCGGTATCCCGCCCGTATTTTTCTTTTCCGCGCTCCCCGCCAAAAATTCCTCCGCCGCCGATAACAGGCTTACCATGGATTCCGTATATTTATATTCCATTCCGTCAGTCCTTTCTTTTTCCACACCTTCCATATCCTGTCCGACATCGCCGCTCCTCCAAAATACCTGTCACGTCAGGACTATTTCCTCCAGCCTTCCCAATTGGTATGGTTCCATTGCCTTCCTCCCTCATTCTTCCGTCCCTTCCTCCCCACTGTCCAGTTTCTCCAAAAAACCCTTGTCCAGTATCTCCTCCACTTCCGAAATGTCTATGGAGAATTCATTGTATGTTAATCCCTCGTCCAGCAAAATTACAAAATGGGCTCCATCCGTATACCAACTGACATTACTCCCAATCATGTCCCATTCCTCGGCCTGCAGAAGCACAAACAGTTTGTCTTTTCTCCTGGAGTAATGATCGCTCACCGTCGCATCACCTTTCATTCCGTCCCACATGGTGACATTTTCAAACCTGTCTTCCAGCAGCATTTCCCACAATACCCCTAAGTCGATGACCACATCCTTCAATTTCAGGAGTTTTCCTTCCCTGATGTCTATGTTTGTCGCAAATGCCGTCGGCGGTAATCTTCCTTCAATTCCCCCACATTTCCCCTTATAAACAATACTAACCAGTCCCCCGTTCAGGAACTTTACCTCATAATCCAATTTATGGATCAGTTCTCGGGACAAAAACAGTTCCCCCCGAACCTGTTTCAATGCATCTTCCTTTATAATGGTATTTATACATGCTTCCTTTCCACCATCCCCGATCCCATGTATCTGCGGATAAAATATCTTTATATCATTCCTCCCGCTTTGGTTACTATATTCTTTTCTCTCCAAATGCATTTCCGCTTCCCCACTGTTCCCCGCAAACCATTCGATAAACACGGACATAAACAGTGCAACCAAAACAGCCACACATTTTCCTTTTCCCATTTCCCGTCGCTCCTACCTAATCACCATTTCCCCAGCTTTCATTCAGTTGACCAATGTAGTAATCATAATATTCTTTTCTTTCGGGATATCCGTCATGTTTTTTATTAATTATACCTGTTATTTCATATACGCCTGCATTTTCATCACATTTTCTATTTAAGTTAAACCTGTCGTCATTGGCTGATTCCGGTTTGTAAACGCTCCAGTAATACCCCGCGGATTCCCAAAAATACTCCTGCCCCACATATAAGGCGCCATCCTCCAGTATTTTGGGATCATCCATGTATTCACTGAAAGCGGTATACGCATCCCTGCCCGTTATCTGTATAGCGCCACCGCCCCTGTATTTTGCCCCGTCCCCTTCTTGTGTATTCCCTAGACTTAGTGCCTTCTCTCCAGTCTCATAATCTTCGAAATATAAAAATATATCATCACCATCATACTGCTCCACTGGAAGTCTCCCAACCCCTGATTCCACTGAGCATTGTGCCAAAAACTGTGCAATCCGTTCCGGGGTATTGATTTCATATTTTTCCAGCACTCTGTTAATTTCATCCACATCTTCCTGTGTATACTTCCTGATTTCTCCATACTCCGGCAATGACGTTTCTAAATCATAGGTACATATGGGTTTATATACCCATGCATTAATCGGGACATTTTGCAGCATTTCCAAAGTTACATATTCCTTCTTCGTGCTGCCTGCCCGCTGCCCGTTCGTCTTCAGGGTAATTAACCCCCCTATGCTGCATATCATGTAAGAC
>CAJUMD010000145.1 GCA_910587275.1 uncultured Kineothrix sp. | reverse complement strand
TATTTAATTCATAATTCATTTAGGATTTCTATGATTTGACTTGCTAATATTTTGGATATTTTTCTGTTTTATTCCCGCAGGCAACGAGCCAAGTAGCCGCACTCGTGCGGATATTTGGCGACTGCCGCGGGGGTGTTGACTGCAGAAGAATATCTATTGCGCTTAGTGTGTTCTGAAAAAGAAGCTATATACATGTATATTTTTGTTTTTTTACCAATTTTTTAGTATTTGGCATGCGCAATATTCCTTTTTTGCTATTCGGCAAAAGTCAGGAGTACAACTCCCTGCCCGGTTTCTCCCTGTCTTCCGGTGCTTCCCCTGCCGGTATCTGTTCAAAACCTGTTTCAAAAAATGGTGCTGTTTCTTATTGTGCCCAGCCGTCGGTTTCTGACCGCTTTAGGCGGCGTTGTCTGGCGAACAGGGTATTTCGCGGAACGGGAAATATCCTGTGAGGAGTTTCGCCGCCGTGGTCAGAAACCGACGGCTGGGCACAATTAGAAACAGCCCATTTTTGCCGTCAGGTTTGAACAGATACCGGCAGGGGAAGCACCGGAAGACAGGGAGAAACCGGGCAGGGAGTTGTGCTCCTGGCTTTTGCGTCCGTCCCCGCTCACCCACGACTTTTCCCTGAATTTTCCTAAAACAGATAGTGAACTGTGCTATTGTGTGTTAATATTAAAGTAGTATTGGAAAATCACAAACTGTCCCGCAAAAAAAGGAAAGGAGCAGGAAACAAAATGACATTGGAAAAAATCAGGCAATTGGTGGCGGAAATGACTTTGGAGGAAAAGGCTTCCATGTGTTCGGGTGCGGATTTTTGGCATACGGAGGCGGTGGAGCGTTTGGGCATTCCGGCATCCATGGTATCCGACGGACCGCACGGATTGCGCAAACAGGACGACAAGGCGGATCATTTGGGGGTAAACGAAAGTATTAAGGCGGTATGCTTTCCGGCAGGCTGCGGTACGGCGGCATCTTTTAACCGGGATTTGCTGACGGAAATGGGGGAGGTCCTGGGGAACGAATGCCAGGCGGAAGGCGTCAGCGTCATCCTGGGACCTGCGGTAAACATCAAACGGTCGCCTCTTTGCGGCAGGAACTTTGAATATTATTCCGAAGACCCCGTTTTGGCATCGCAGACGGCGGGAGCTTTGATAAAGGGCGTCCAAAGCAAACACGTGGGAACGAGCATCAAGCATTTCCTTGGTAACAACCAGGAAACCCGCAGGATGTCCGTATCGGCGGAAGCGGACGAACGCACGCTGCGGGAAATTTACCTGGCGGCGTTTGAAGGGGCGGTCCGGGAACAGAAACCGTGGACGGTGATGTGTTCCTATAATAAAATAAACGGCGTGTATGCCGCGGAGAATCAGAAGTACCTGACGGATGTGCTCAGGGATGAGTGGGGATTTGACGGCTATGTGATGAGCGACTGGGGGGCGGTGAATGACAGGGTGGCCGATTTGAAGGCAGGGCTGGAATTGGAAATGCCTTCTTCGGGCGGCAGCAATGACCGGTTGATTGTGGAAGCCGTTAAGCAGGGGACCCTTAAGGAAAGTGTTTTGGACCGGGCGGTTGAGAGGATTCTGAATATCGTATACCGCTATGAGGAGAACAGGGACAAGACGGCTGTTTTCGACAGGGACAAGGATCATGAGATGGCAAGGAAAGTGGCGGAGGAAACCATTGTCCTGTTAAAAAACGACGGTATCCTTCCCCTGCAGGAAGGAAAGAAAATCGCCTTTATCGGAAAATATGCCAAAGAACCCCGTTATCAGGGCGGCGGCAGTTCCCACATCAACAGCCATAAAGTGACTTCGGCGATGGATGCTGCGGCAGGAAATCCGGGTATCTGTTATGCCCAGGGCTTCCGTGATGAAGAAGACAGGACTGACAGGGAATTGCTGGCGGAAGCGGTGGAATGTGCCAGACAGGCGGAAGCGGCAGTGATTTTTGCGGGTCTGCCCGATGCGTTTGAGTCGGAAGGGTTTGACCGGGAGCATATGCGTATGCCGGAATGCCAAAATGAGCTGATTCGTCAGGTGGCTGCCGTACAGCCGAATGTAGTGGTGGTGCTCCATAACGGTTCTCCCGTGGAAATGCCGTGGATTGACAGCGTAAAAGGCGTGGTGGAAGCGTATCTGGGCGGACAGGCGGTAGGCGGTGCGGAATATGATATCCTGTTCGGGAAAGTCAATCCCAGCGCGAAACTGCCGGAGACATTTCCCGTAAAACTGGAAGACAATCCGTCCTATCTGAATTTCCCCGGCGAGGGCAATACCGTGGAGTATAAGGAAGGAATTTTCGTGGGTTACCGTTATTATGACAAAAAGAAGATGGAGGTACTGTTTCCCTTCGGGCATGGGCTGTCCTATACGGAATACACGTATTCCAACCTGAAGCTCAGCGCCGGATGCATGAAGGATACGGACAGCCTGACGGTTTCCGTGGACGTGACCAACAGCGGGAAGATGGCGGGGAAAGAAATCGTCCAGCTTTATGTGGGGGATAAGGAGAGCAGCGTCATCCGTCCGGTGAAAGAGCTGAAAGACTTTGCCAAAGTGCAACTGGAACCGGGGGAAACCAAGACGGTGACATTTGTTTTGTCCAAGCGGGCGTTTGCATATTATAATGTACAGATAAAGGACTGGCATGTGGAAAGCGGTACGTTTGAAATCATGATTGGAAAGTCTTCCCGTGATATCGTGCTGACCCAGACCGTTACGGTGGAATCCACCGTAAGGCTGCCCATGGTGTATACCACGGATTCCATTATGGAAGATATATTTAAGAACCCGGAAGCGAAAGCAATGGTGATGGAAGCCATGGCAGACAGCGTGAACTTTGCGCCGGAGGAAGGCGAAGAGGGAAGTTCCGAGGCGGAAGCCATATCCGTGGAAATGCAGGAAGCCATGATGCGGTATATGCCGCTGCGCGGCGCGGTAGGTTTCGGAAGCGTGGCAACGGGGATTACCATGGCGGATGTGGAGGCTTTGGTGGAGAAACTGAATGCATTGGAGCGTGCTTAAAGCACGCTCCAATGCATAATGGAAAATGATTATCTATGGAATATTTTATTCGTCTCATACACCGGTTCACAGGTCAGGTGCATACCCAGCTTGCGGAAGGTATTCTCATCCACGGAAGACAGGATGACGGTGGAATGCACTTCGCAGCCCTTCAGTTTCGGAAGCTGGGAAAGCGCCAGCCGTGCGTTGGCATCATCGGCGGCACTGGCGGAAAGGGCAATCAGTATTTCGTCCGTATGTAAGCGGGGATTGCGGCTGCCCAGGTAGTCCGTCTTTAAGGTCTGTATCGGCTCTATGGAAGCCGGGGATACCAAATGCCTGTTATGTTCTATGCCGCCCAGGGTTTTTAACGCATTGAGCAGCGCCGCGGCGGATGCGCCCAATAAGTCCGAGGTCTTTCCGGTGAGGATCAGTCCGTCAGGAAGTTCGATGGCAACTGCCGGATGATTGGTATTTTCCTGGCGCATCATGGCGGCGGGAACCACTTTCCGGTCCTCAATGCGGATGGACGCCTGCTTCATGAGGAGCTCCAGCTTGTATACCGTTTCTTTGGCGCCCAAACGGTCTTTCGCCTGGTCGTAAAGCGCCTGATAGTAGCGGCGGATGATTTCCTGCTGGGAGGCTTTCCGGCACACTTCGTCGTCCGTGATACAGTTGCCCGCCATGTTGACGCCCATGTCCGTGGGGGATTTATAAGGACTGTACCCCGAAATCTGTTCAAACATGGCATTCAGTACGGGAAAAATCTCAATATCGCGGTTGTAGTTGACCGTGGTTTCCCCGTAAGCCTCAAGATGAAAAGGGTCTATCATGTTGACGTCGTTTAAGTCGGCAGTCGCCGCCTCATATGCCACGTTTACCGGATGGCGCAGGGGCAGGTTCCATATGGGGAATGTTTCAAATTTTGCATAGCCTGCTTTTATGCCCCGCTTGTGTTCGTGGTAGAGCTGGGAAAGGCAGGTGGCCATTTTGCCGCTTCCGGGTCCGGGGGCGGTGACGATGACCAGCGGTTTGGATGTCTCGATATAGTCGTTTTTTCCGTAGCCATCCGCACTGACGATATGGTCAATGTTGCTTGGATAGCCCTCGATGACATAATGCAGGTAGGATTGGATTCCAAGGTTGGACAGGCGTTCCCGGAAATGTTCTGCCGCGGATTGTCCCGCATATTGTGTAATGACTACACTTCCCACATACAGACCGATGGATTGGAAGGCATCGATCAGGCGCAGGACGTCCAAATCGTAAGTGATGCCCAGGTCGCCCCGCAGCTTATTCTTTTCAATGGCATCCGCGCTGATGACAATGACGATTTCCGCCTGGTCTTTTAGCTGGAGCAGCATGTTCAGTTTGCTGTCCGGCTGGAAACCGGGAAGGACTCTCGAAGCGTGGTAGTCGTCAAACAGCTTGCCGCCGAATTCCAAATACAGTTTATTTCCGAACTGTGCAATCCGTTCTTTGATATGTTCCGACTGCATCTTTAAGTATTTCTGGTTGTCAAATCCTGTGTTCATGGTTCGCCTCATTTCCGTGACTGTTCCGCCGCAGCACTGCCTTTGTATTCCCTGGCGGCGGCAATAAAACCGCTGAACAGGGGGTGGGGCCTGTTGGGTCTCGATGTTAATTCCGGGTGTGCCTGTGTGGCAACGAAGAACGGGTGCTCCGGTATCTCGCACATTTCTACGATACGCCCGTCCGGGGACATGCCGGACAGTTTCATGCCGTATTCCGTGAGTACCGCCCGGAAATCGTTGTTTACCTCATAGCGGTGCCTGTGCCGCTCATGGATGGTCTTTTTCCCGTACAGCGCGTGTGCTTTGGAATGTTCCTCCAATACGCAGGGATAGGAACCGAGCCGCAGGGTGCCGCCGATATCCTCCACACCGTTTTGGTCCGGCATGAGGGCGATGACAGGATGGGTAGTGGAAGGGTCCAGC
Source organism: uncultured Kineothrix sp. (assembly GCA_910587275.1). GTDB lineage: Bacteria > Bacillota > Clostridia > Lachnospirales > Lachnospiraceae > Kineothrix. The sequence goes on along the minus strand of CAJUMD010000145.1, from coordinate 1,276 downwards.
TCCACGCTGTGGGCATCGTGGTACCCGACCACGTGGCGTGCATATTCCACGATGGAAAGCTGCATACCCAGGCAGAGTCCGAGGAATGGAATCTTTTGCGTTCTGGCATAGCGGATTGCAGTAATCATGCCGTCAATGCCGCGGTCGCCGAAACCGCCGGGAACAATGATGCCATCCGCCTCACGCAGAATACCGTCCGCATTTTCGCCGGAAACGGTTTCCGAATCCACCCACTTGATATGGACGTTGACGCGGTTGGAGATACCGCCGTGCTTTAAGGCTTCCACGACACTGATATAGGCGTCATGCAATTGGGTATATTTCCCTACCAAAGCAATGGTGACATCGCCGGAAGGGGTGCGCAGGGCTTCCACCATCGCCGTCCAGTCGGAAAGATCCGGTTCGGGGCAGGGCAGGTGCAGGCATTCGCAGGCAACCTGTGCCAAATGCTCCTTTTCCATGGCAAGAGGAGCCTCATATAAATATTCCACATCGAGGTTCTGCAGGACGCGGTCGTTGGATACGTTACAGAACAGGGCGATTTTATCCTTAATGCCCTGTTCCAAAGGAAATTCGCTGCGGCATACAATGATGTCGGGGCGTATTCCCATTCCCTGCAGTTCCTTCACGCTTGCCTGTGTGGGTTTCGTCTTCATTTCCTGGGAAGCGCGCAGGTAAGGGATGAGGGTGACGTGAATCAGGATAACATTTTCCCGCCCTGCTTCGTGCTGGAACTGGCGTATGGATTCCAGGAAAGGCTGGCTTTCGATATCGCCCACGGTGCCGCCTACCTCGATAATGGCAATCCTTGTTTCCGTATCGGTAAAATTCCGGTAAAACCGGCTTTTAATCTCGTTTGTGATATGGGGAATCACCTGAACGGTGCCGCCGCCGTAATCCCCCCGGCGTTCTTTCTGGAGGACGGACCAGTAGATTTTTCCGGTGGTAACATTGGAATTTCTGTCCAGATTCTCATCGATAAACCGTTCGTAATGCCCTAAATCCAAATCCGTTTCCGTACCGTCGTCGGTGACGAAAACCTCCCCGTGCTGGATGGGATTCATGGTACCGGGGTCAATATTGATGTATGGGTCGAATTTCTGCATGGTGACTTTGTAACCACGGGCTTTTAACAGTCTTCCAAGGGATGCTGCCGTGATTCCTTTTCCTAAGCCGGATACCACACCGCCTGTGACGAACACGTATTTTACGGGCATTTGTTTTCCTCCCTATATTGTCAAGTGATTTCCCTTAAAAAATCAAGGAATTTATAGCT
>CAJUMD010000144.1 GCA_910587275.1 uncultured Kineothrix sp. | reverse complement strand
TACCAAAAAGGAGTTGCTTTTTACCAAAGACACAAACTTTTTTACACTACCTTTTCATCCAGCCGGTTGGCAAGTTTGGATAAATCCATGGTAAGGTTTTCCAGATTTTCAATTTCCCGCATCATCTGCTCCGTCACTTCCGCCGCATTTTTGGACAGGTTGGCGTTATCCACTGCGGATTCCGATAAATCGGAAATCATATGGGACATATTGTCTTTAGCCCGGTTCATGCTGGAAACGTTTACCTGCATGTCGGACTCCTTTTCCGTGATTTGGGTAATGTCACGGTTCATTTCTTCAAAAAGACGTTTTGTTTTATCCACGTTTTCTTCCTGGTGCTGAAGGGCGTTTTCAATACTTCCCATGACTTTGACGATACCGTCCGTTTTTTCCACCAGCGAACGGATATTTTCTCCGATTTTGGAGGCCGAATGGTTGGATTCTTCCGCCAGTTTTTGGATTTCCAGTGCGACGACGGCGAAACCTTTGCCTGCGGCGCCTGCCCGTGCGGCTTCTATGCTGGCGTTTAGGGCGAGAAGGTTGGTTTCCTCGGCAATGTTGGTGATGTAATCCGTTACGCTTTTAATCTGCTGCACCGATTCGTTTGTGACGGCAACCTGGCGGCTGATTTCCTTTACGGCTTCCCTGGATTCTTTGCTGCTGTCCGAAAGCTCATCCAGGATTTTCCTGCTGTTTTGGGAAAGCCCGGCGATGTTGCCGGAAAGCAGGGTGACATCGTCCAACTGCCGTAACATTTGGTCGATGGCGCTGCGGGTGGTCTCCACATCGCTGGAAGCATTTTGGGCGGCTGTTTTCTGGCTGTTTGCCTTTCCGTGAATCTGCCCGACGCTGTCGTTCATTTCCCTTGCGGCGAGGACGTTCTGTTTTAACATGCCGCTTAGTTTTTCCGCCGCTTCCGTAAGCTGCAGCATTCCCGCCTGTATGTCGTTTAACAGGTTTCCCACTTTATTGCGCAGTTTTTCCGTTCCGGAAGCCAGTTCGCCGAATTCGTCTTTGGATTTGATTTCCGTCAGCCTGTTGTCGGAGAGGTCCCCTTCCGAAACTTTGAGGAGTACCCGCCGTACATTGTGGAGGAGTTTCGTCAGACCTCCTATGTACCGGAAAATGAATGCCCCTACCATGGCAAGGACCGCCGCGGAGACTAAGGCGCTGGTCAGGATGTAACGTTCCATCATATGGTCCAGTTCGTCGGTGGGGATGGATGCCATCAGCGCGCCCGTTACGGTTCCGGCGCTTGGCTGGACGATGGGAATGATATAGGCATGGCACATGTTACCGTCGATTTCGATGTTGCGGTACCAAAGCTGTGCCCCTTGCCCAAGTGTGTACCGGCGGATGTTTTCCCCCGCCGTCATGCCAATCCAGCGGAGTCCTTCCTCGTTGCAGATGGAAGTCATGACTGCGGTATCCTGGTAGAAAAAAGTGATATCCATGCCGGTCTGTTGTTTTAAGCTGTCTACCACGGACGTTTCCTGCGAGACGTTGAAATTCATTCCCCGCCATACGTTTCCGTCCTGTTTTAAGTCATAGTCCCCGTAGCCTTGGCTGGTATACAGGTTCATGGCAGCCAGGGCGCCGGATTTTAAACTGCTTTTTGTCTGGGTATACATGCCCGAACGGAACTGGATTAATCCTATGGCAAGGGAGAGTACGGTCAGCAGTACAAGAGGTACGCAGCAAAGGGTAAGCATTTTTTGCTTGAATTTCATGTCCGTTCCCCCCTTACATCGATTCTTTGGTAATGACCGTGACGCCGGTATCCGTCTTTGTGTTTGTGTCCGTATAGGTTCCTTCCAAAGACCGGATGGCGATAGTCATGCCGTCATGCCCCATAACGCTTGGGTTCTGCTGCATGGTTGCATGGATGACGCCTTCCGATACCAAAGCGAGCACGGCGTCGGAGGTATCGAAACCGACAATGACGGTTTTGGCGCCTGCTTCTTTTGCCGCTTCCCCGACACCCACGGTGGTTCCTTCGTTTGTCCCGAAAAAGCCGACGTAGTTTTGTGACAGACCGTCTGCTACCGCATTTTTTATATTGGCGACATCGTCCTGCATGTATACGGTTTCTGCCAGGGTGAAAGCCGTTCCTTCAAAGGCTTCGCGGAATCCGGTTTCCCTCGCCACACAGGAAGCCGTGTCCACGGTTACGCCCATGATGCCGATGGCGCCTTCCGTGATACCCTGTTCCTGTAATGCCGCTTTCATCGTTTCCCCTGCCGTTCGTCCTGCCGCCACGTTGTCGGTGGAAAGTGCAGTTACACAGTCGTAGGTGGCAGCGCTGTCCACGTAGACGATTTTGCATCCGGCTTCCGCTGCTTTTGCAAGACTTGCATTCACCCCTTCCGCGCTGTTGGCGGCAATGAGGATGGCATTGGCGCCGTCCGCCACGGCAGCGTCCACACAGGCGCTTTGCAGTGCGTCGTCGTGGGCATCGGGTCCCGTCCATTTATAAGTGATATCACCCAGTTCGCTGACCGCCTGCAGGCAGCCGTCATCGATGGATTTCCAGTAGTTGTCCGTTAAATCCATGGTAATCAGGTATACGGTATGTTTTTTGCCGGAAACGGCAGTATTCCCGCCGTCCGGCGCGGCTGTATCCTGCGTTCCTGCGTCCTGCTCCGTTGTCTGCTGTACGGGCGCTGCGGACGACTGCATGGGTTTGTCCGGCATGATGATTTCAGGCGTGGTTGCCGCCCCGCATCCTGCCAGAGAAAGCCCCATGAATACACTGCATAGTAAAGCTGTTTTTTCCCCATTATGGTACCTCCTTGTCTCTCTGTTCCCAATCAAATTTCAAACTGAAAAATAAGATGGGAAATAATTCGTTTTACTTACATACTTACATATTGCAAATATGTTCATATTGCAAATATGTTCATATTGCAAGTATGTTTATATTATAAGCCAGGATTTATCGGAAAACAATAGTTTTAGGTAAAATTAGGTAAAAATATTTAGTTAAAATAATTTAAAAGAATATAAAATTTAGCTATATTTAATTTGGAAATAAGATTGCTATAAGCTATCCCGTTTAAAGGAAACGGAATGGTACAGAACTCGTTGAGAGACGGATGCGGCAAAGATGCGGTTTATTCCCGCGGGCAACGAGCCAAGCAGCCGCACTCGTGCGGATATTTGGCGACTGCCGCGAGGGTCAATACCCTGCTGCCTGCAGCGGGGTTGTTGACTCCGCGGGCAAGCCTTTCTTCTGCAACCATGTTATGTTATAAAGAACAAAACTTATTATTGTTTTTGAGTTGGTCTATTAGAATTTGAAAAGGTTTTGTAATGTATTTATCCCTGTGAAATAATGCTAACATCTGATTTTCCATTTTCATTTTGTCCAGGCTGATTAGACGTAGTTTTTTTAGGAGCAGAGAATCCGACAATAATTTTTCCGGTAATACCGTAATGCCTAAACCGGCTTCCGCAGCTTTTATCAGGGCAAGCGAATTAACGCTTTCCCAAACCGGCTCCGCTTTTAAGTTGGCAAGCGCAAGCGTATTGTCTAACGTATCACGGATCGCGCTTCCCTGTTCACGAAGCAGCAATGGATAGCGGCATAATTGGTCTGGTGATATTGTTTTTGCGGATAAATCAAAATTTGGTGCACAGGCAGCACACAAATTATACGAGCCTAAGAGGATTGTCTGAAAATTTCCCTTTGGCGCAGTGCCTTCCCAAAATGCAATGTCAGCATTTCCGCGTTGTAAAATATCAATGGCGGTATTGGCGCTTGCAACCCGGACTGAAAGCTGAATTTGGGGAAAAGAAGTTTTCAATTCTCTGAGTATTTCGGGGAGCAGGAAAGAGGCAATTGTAATACTTGACACAATATTAACGGGAGTATTTTCTTCCAAATGGTTCATTCTTCTGTCTAAGTTCCTGCAAGCCGTTAAAATACTGCGTGACTCCTCTAAAAGAGAAGCACCGCAGCGGGTTAAGGCAGCTCCTTTTGGCAAACGCTCAAAGAGGGCAGCTCCTGCCTGTTTTTCAAGTTCTGCAACGGCATGGGAAACTGCGGATTGCGTTATATTTAGCTTTTTTGCAGCGCTTGTAAATGTTCCGGTTTCTGCTATTGCTTCTAAAATCTCCAAATACCGTATAACCATTTTTTTCTCCTTTTTACACATGAATAGAATAGATGGAATATATAAAATGATATCATTTTACTGATTGCAAAACAAGGGATATAATAGATGAAACAGGAGGTGGTTGATCTTGAAACAGAGTACGAAACTGTATGTATGGCTCTTGGCAGTCAATTTGTTCATAAGTGCTTTTACTTTTGGTGGCGGCTATATAGTAGTTCCGATGGTTCGCCGCTTTTTTGTCGCAAAAAAACATTGCTTTACCGAAGAAGATTTGGTTAATATGGCGGCCATAGCACAATCAGCGCCCGGAGCGATTGCAATCAATCTTTCTGCTTTAGCCGGATACAAAGCAGCCGGGACTTTGGGGGCTTCCATAAGCTGTATTGCCGCTGTCATTCCCCCGTTAGTTATCATCACGGCTGTTTCGGCATTTTATAAAGTATTTATATCAAATACCGTTATAGTTGCAGTTTTAAAAGGAATGGAAGCGGGCGTAGCCGCTTTAATGGTGGATTTAATTATAGATATGTGTTCTTTGATTTTAAAGAAAAAGTCATTGCTTTTATCTGCCATGATACCGTTGTCATTTATAGCAAATTTCATACTAGGCATAAACGTGGCTTTGATACTTCTTTTTTGCTGCCTTTTATGTATTTTGCAAGTACTTTGTAAAAAGGGGAAAACCAAATGAATATCGTGTGGGAGTTATTTATTACATTTTTAAAGATAGGATTATTGGGCATTGGCGGCAACCATTGGCTGTATATTCTGCGGAGTTACCGTTTCATTGGTTTTATATAAGTTTTTCCAAACGCATCAGAAATCCGCATATGTCCTGGAAGTACTGAATGGGTTAAAGTCTGCTTCATTAGGTTTGATCATTTCGGCAGCGTCTACGATTTTGTTATTAGCTTTCTATGGCAGTAATATATGTGGGATAGATTTTTTAACGCTTAATTGGATGGCTTTACTTATATTTTTAACCATGCTGTTTATATTGCGGAAATGGAAACCCAATCCGATTGTAATTATTTTTATAAGCGGTATTGCCGGATTTGTATTTTACCGGTGATGGTCTGTCAAAAGACACAGGTGCAGGAATAGAAAGGACAGGAAGCGGTTTCCGTTCGGGAAATCCGCTTCCTGTTTGGACTTGAATTGGGTGGATGGCAGGGACGGGAATCATTGTCCTGTGTCAGCGGCTGTTTTGGCTGCTGCCTCGGCTTTCTGCAGGGAAGTCCTGATGGCATCCAGAAGGACCATGGAGGTATATTTGTTGTCGTCCGCATAGGTGATTCCGTCGAGAGACTGGTTCTCGCATATTTGGATGACGAGGTCTTCAAATGCCGGCTCAATCAGCGGATACATGGCAGTTACGGCTTCATCCAGATTGACGATGCGGATGTTATTGATATTGGATTCGTCCACCGTAACCTCAATATCCACCACGTTATCGTTTAAAACAAGGGAAGTCGTATAGACGCCGGGCATATAAGAGTTCGACGGCTGTATGGTGGTTGTATCTTTATCTTTATTCCTGGGGAGGAACATAATAATTAATAGAATGATGAATAAGATCCCCAGAACGGCAAAAATGCCGGTATATATTAATTCTTTTAAATGAAGTACAATGATTTTTGTTTTGGAACCCATAATCATATTCCCGCCTGTTTTCTTTTTACTATCTTATTAAGGAGAGGCGGGTTTTATGACAAGAGTTATTTGGGAACCCGGGCACAATTAGAAATAGCCCGTTTTTGCCATCGGGTTTGAACGACTGACCAAATAAAAAAGAGAAATGTTATACTTGACAAAAAAGGGTGATATGTTAAAATAAAAGAAAAATTTTTAGGAGGATTTTTGCATGTTAAGTGTTATTGTAATGGAGAAAATTGCAAAATAAATATTGCAAGGGCAATTCTGTTTTTTGTACGGGAGTGCGTTTGAAAATTGCTTTCTGCCAAATGTCGGGAATGAATTTTTAAACACGCTTTAGGAGTCTGCCCATTTGTTGACGGTTTAAGCTGTCAGCATTTTCGCCTTACAATTGCTTAATATTGTGGTATCTATTATAGGGAATAATATAAGCATGGCTGTATGGTCATGCTGTTTTTTCCCTTTCAGAGATATATGAATGAATCATATAGATGGAAAGACCATGGTATCCGTTGCTTTTCAGGCTGCCATGGTCTTTTTGCATGTTATGGGTAATTATGCGGCAGCGTAGTAAAACGCCCGTAAGATGTTGGGCTTACGTTTATTCCCGCGAGCAACGAGCCAAGTGGCTGCTTGCAGACATTTGGCGACTG
>CAJUMD010000143.1 GCA_910587275.1 uncultured Kineothrix sp. | reverse complement strand
GGAACGTTGTTAAAGTTAAAGCCGGTATTGCAGATACAGGGGGATAAGCTGGATGCCTTTGCCAAGGCACGGACAACCAATCAGGGGAAATCCATTATGATTAATGCCATCCGCAACGATATGAACAACCGTTTCGGCGGCGCGCAGAAGGATAATATCTGGCTCCAGGTGGCATATACCCATAATGAGGATGCGGCGCTTACTTTAAAAGACGAGCTGCTGGAACAGTTTCCGGGGTTTGACATACATGTGGACCCGTTGTCGCTCAGTATCGCCTGCCATATCGGTCCGGGGGCGTTAGCGGTGGCATGCAGTAAAAAAATATAAACAAACAGTCAATAACCCCGCTGCATGCAGCGGGGTTATTGACTGTTTCCATTCTCCGGTCAGAATATGGAAACAGAATTATAATTGGAGTTCCTCGCGGTTATTGTATTTCGCCAAAATCTCATGAATCTTGTCCGTGGGCGTGGAGACGTTTGCCATGGAGGAATCGTGGTTCATGAAATCGATGATGGATGCGAGGAATTTGCTCATGTCCGCTTCCAGGTAATAGGGACGTTCCTTTAATTCGGGAAGCTGGTACGTAAGATTCGTAGTAATGATTTTGTCAAAATAACATTTCTCGTAGGCTTCATCGAACGCACTAAGTCCGTCCGTGAACAGCCCGAAGGTACAGCAGATGAAGACCCGTTTGGCATTCATCGCCTTAAGCTGTTTGGCAGTGTCAATCATGCTTCCACCGGAGGAAATCATATCGTCGATGATGATGACATCTTTGCCGTCAATGTTGTCGCCGAGAAATTCATGGGCGACAATGGGGTTTTTGCCGTTCACGATGGTGGAATAATCCCTTCTTTTGTAAAACATGCCCATGTCCACCCCAAGGACGTTGGCAAAGTAGATGGCACGGTCCAGGGCGCCTTCGTCGGGGCTGATGACGATGGTATGGTATTTGTCGATAAGAAGATTCTCCTCGGTGCGCAAAAGCGCCTGTATGAACTGGTAGGGCGGCATGAAATTGTCAAAGCCGGAAAGGGGGGCGGCATTCTGCACACGCGGGTCATGGGCATCGAAAGTGATGAAGTTGGATACCCCCATGCGGCTGAGTTCTTCGATGGCGTAAGCACAGTCCAGGGATTCGCGCCCGTTCCTTTTGTGCTGCCTGCCTTCGTACAGGAAAGGCATGATGACGTTGATGCGGTGCGCCTTGCCGTTGGAAGCGGTAATGAGACGCTTTAAATCCTGATAGTGGTCGTCCGGGGATTTATGGTTTATGTATCCGTTCATTTTGTAGGTAATGCTGTGGTTGCATACATCCACAAGGAAAAACAGGTCTTTTCCGCGAATGGATTCGTTGAAGACCGCTTTGCCTTCTCCCGTACCGAAGCGGGGACAGGCGACATCCACCAGGTAATTGTTTTCCGCATATCCCTGAAAAGCAGGATCGTTCTTGGCAATGTTGTTTACGGTTTTCCTGAATCCGATTAAATAACGGTTGATGCGGTCAGCCAGTCCGGCTGCGGATTCCGTCGCAACGATTTTCAATGGGGCTACCGGAATGGCAGCTTCCAATTCGCGTAAATTAGGCATGATAACCTCCCGATGTAAAAAATATCAGTTGAAAAACTATGGAAGAAAAAAATATGTTACCGTTTGCTCCGTGACCAGTAACCCAAACTGTCACGTTATATAATTTATATCATTCCCGGTAGTGACACGTCAAGGAAATTCTAGTAGAATGTAGGAAGAAGTTACTGTTCATACCATGCCGGCTTCGAGGTGTTTTCGCACATATAGTGTGCGAAAATCCCAAGGGCGGGCAGCATGTGGACAGGCAGTGATAAGAAGGAGAGTGCGGCGCGTAAATGAAAGGACATGTGATACAGAGGGTTTTGGAGGGGAGCATTGCGCAGGAGATGGAGATGGCGGCGGGGGATACGCTGCTTCAGATTAACGGGGAAGAAATCGGGGATATTTTCGATTACCAGTATCTGATGCAGGACGAATATATTGAGGTGCTGCTGCAAAAAGCGGACGGGGAAGAATGGCTTTTGGAAATCGATAAGGATTACGGGGAAGATTTGGGCATTGAATTTGAAAACGGGCTGATGGACGATTACCGTTCCTGTCATAATAAGTGTATTTTCTGCTTTATCGACCAGATGCCGGAAGGGATGCGCAAGACACTGTATTTTAAGGACGATGATTCCAGGCTGTCCTTTTTGCAGGGGAATTACGTGACGCTGACCAATATGTCGGACCATGATTTGGAGCGGATTGTGAAATACCGGCTTTCGCCCATTAATATATCGTTCCAGACCACCAATCCGCAGCTTAGGTGTAAAATGCTGAACAACCGTTTTGCAGGGGAAGCGTTAAAGAAGGCGGACCGGCTGTATGAGGCGGGTATCGCCATGAACGGGCAGATTGTGCTCTGCAAGGGCGTAAATGATAAAGAGGAACTGGAGCGCAGCATTTCGGACCTGACGGGCTATCTGCCCCATTTGGAAAGCGTGTCGGTGGTTCCGGTAGGGTTATCCAAATACAGGGACGGGCTTTATCCGTTAGAGCCGTTTACGGAAGAAGACGCCGTGGAAGTGCTGGATACCATCCACCGGTGGCAGGACAGGCTGTATGCGGAATACGGAACCCATTTCGTCCATGCCAGCGACGAATGGTACCTGCTGGCGGGGCGTAAGCTGCCGGAAGCGGGACGCTATGACGGCTACCTCCAGTTGGAAAACGGCGTGGGGATGCTGCGGCTGCTTTTGGACGAATTTGAAGAAGCGCTGGAGGAAACCGCTAAGGAATGGGAGCAGGACGGGGAACGGAAAACCGTGTCCATTGCCACCGGGCGGCTGGCGTATCCTTCCATTGCGGACATGGCAAAAAGGCTGGAAAACGCCTGCAGGGGTATCCGTATTTTGGTATATCCCGTCACGAACGAGTTTTTCGGCGAGCGGATTACGGTGTCCGGGCTTTTAACCGGGCAGGACATTGCGTCGCAGCTTGCCGGACGGGAGCTTGGGGAGCGTCTTTTGCTTCCGCAGAATGTGCTGCGGAGCGGGGAAAAGGTTTTTTTGGACGATATGACGGTGGAAGAACTGGAAAACACTTTACAAGTAAAGGTAGATATTGTAAAATCAAGCGGACGTGATTTTGTGGATGCAGTCCTGTATGGGAATTTGTGAGGAATGGTATTTTGGGAAGGACATTTTGGTCCGAAGCCCGGAATGGAAATCCGGAAAGGTATGGGTTATTAACATGGGAAAGAAAAAAAAGCCGATCGTGGCAGTAGTGGGCAGACCGAATGTGGGGAAATCCACGCTGTTTAACGCATTGGCAGGGGAAAGGATATCGATTGTAAAAGATACGCCGGGAATCACCCGCGACAGGATTTATGCGGATGTGACGTGGCTGGATACGGCTTTTACCCTGATTGACACAGGGGGCATCGAGCCGGACAGCAAGGACATCATCCTGTCCCAAATGAGGGAACAGGCGCAGATTGCCATGGATACGGCGGATGTTATCCTGTTTATGACGGATGTGAAGCAGGGACTGGTGGATGCGGATGCCAGGGTGGCGGACATGCTTAGGCGTTCCGCGAAGCCTGTGGTGCTTGTGGTCAATAAAGTGGACAGTTTTGAGAAGTATATGGCGGATGTGTATGAATTTTATAATCTCGGCATCGGCGACCCCCATGCCATTTCGGCAGCAAACAAACTGGGGCTCGGGGAAATGCTGGATAAGGTGATTTCCCACTTTGACCGTCAGGGGGAAGATGAAGGGGAAGACGACCGGACGAAAATCGCCATCGTGGGGAAACCGAATGTGGGTAAGTCCTCCATCATTAACCGCCTTGCGGGGGAAAACCGCGTCATTGTATCGGAAATCGCCGGTACCACAAGGGATGCCATCGATACGGAGATTAAGTTTAACGGCAGGGAATATGTATTTATCGATACGGCGGGGCTGCGCCGCAAAAATAAAATAAAGGAAGAACTGGAAAAGTATATGATCGTGCGGACGGTCAGCGCCGTGGAACGGGCAGACATCGCCGTGCTTGTGGTGGATGCCAGGGAAGGGATTACGGAACAGGACGCCAAGATTGCGGGCATCGCCCATGAGCGGGGCAAGGCGGTGATCATCGCGGTCAATAAATGGGATGCCATTGAGAAAGACGACCGCACCATGAACACATTTACCAGCCGGATACGGGAAGTATTATCTTTTATGTCGTATGCGGAAATTATTTTTATTTCCGCGGTGACGGGACAGCGGATAACGAAACTTTACGAAACGATAGATGCCGTCAATGAAAACCATTCCATGCGTGTGGCGACAGGCGTGTTAAACGAAATCCTGTCCGAAGCGGTAGCGATGCAGCAGCCGCCTTCCGATAAGGGGAAACGCCTGAGACTGTATTACATTACGCAGGTTTCGGTGAAACCGCCGACTTTTGTTATTTTCGTCAACGATAAGGAACTGATGCATTTTTCCTATACACGGTACATCGAAAACCAAATCCGGGAATCCTTCGGCTTCCGGGGGACGCCCTTAAAATTCATCATCAGGGAAAGGAAGGAAAACAGATAGTGGAACGTATCATATGTTTGGCAATCGGATATCTGTTTGGGCTTTTCCAGACAGCCTATATTTATGGCAGGATGCACGGCATCGACATCAGACAGCACGGAAGCGGGAACGCGGGAACTACCAATACGCTGCGGGTACTTGGGACGAAAGCGGGGCTGATCGTGTTTGCGGGGGATGTGTTAAAATGTGTATGTGCCATTGTAACCTGCAGCCTGATTTTTGGAAAGACCCATCCCGACATGGTATACTTGTTTAAAATGTATGCGGCGGCAGGCGCCATTTTGGGGCATAATTTTCCTTTTTACTTAGGATTTAAGGGCGGAAAGGGCATTGCGGCAACGGCAGGACTGATTCTGTCCTTTCATCCGGCGTTTCTTCCGGTTGGGGTAGTGCTGTTTTTCGGCGCTTTCCTGCTGACCCATTATGTATCGCTTGGCTCTTTGCTGGTATATGCGGGTTTTATCATTGAAATCATTGTATTGGGCCAAATGGGGCTGTTCGGGGGAATGTCACAGGAGGCTTTGGCTGAAATGTACCTGATTGCCGGATTTTTAACGGTCATGGCATATTATAAACACCGGGAGAACATCAAGCGGCTTCTAAAGGGCGAGGAGCGTAAAACATACCTGATTAAGAAGAATAAGGAGGAATAGGGAAAATGGCGGATATAAGCGTAATCGGAGCCGGAAGCTGGGGAACCGCGCTGGCGGTGCTGCTTCACAAAAACGGGCACAGGGTAACGGTATGGTCCGTGCTGAAGGAAGAAATCGAAATGCTGGAGAAGGAGCATGAGCATAAAGATAAGCTGCCGGGAGTGAAACTGCCGGAGGATATGGTTTTGACCACGGACCTTAAGTCCGCGGTGGAGGGAAAGGATGTGCTGGTGCTGGCGGTTCCTTCCCCTTATACGAGGAGCACGGCCCACCGTATGGAGAAGTTCGTTTCGGAAGGGCAGATTATCGTGGATGTGGCAAAAGGCATCGAGGAAAAAACCCTGCTTACCCTGTCACAGGTTATAGGAGGGGAAATTCCGCAGGCAAAGGTGGCCGTACTGTCCGGTCCGTCCCATGCGGAAGAAGTAGGACGGGGGATTCCCACCACTATCGTGGTGGGGGCAAAGGAGAAGGAAACGGCGGAATACCTGCAGAACCTGTTTATGAACGAAGCGTTCCGCGTATACATTAGTCCCGATGTCCTGGGCATCGAACTGGGCGCAGCGTTAAAGAACGTGGTGGCGCTGGCGGCGGGTATTGCCGACGGTTTGGGATACGGGGACAATACGAAGGCGGCGTTGATTACGAGGGGAATCACGGAAATTTCCCGTCTCGGCACGGCGATGGGAGGCAGGGCGGAGACATTCAGCGGTCTGACCGGCATCGGCGACCTGATTGTTACCTGTGCTTCCATGCATTCCAGAAACCGCCGTGCGGGGATATTAATCGGAAAAGGTTATACGATGGAAGAAGCCATGGCAGAAGTGAAGATGGTGGTGGAAGGCGTATATTCGGCGAAAGCGGCGTTGTCACTGGCGAAGAAATACGGGGTACAGATTCCGATTATCGAACAGGTAAATCAGGTGTTGTTTGAAGGAAAGGCGGCGGATGAGGCGGTGAAGGATCTGATGCTGCGGGATAAGAAACTGGAACATTCGGATTTGCCTTGGGGGTAAGAGGTGTGTCCGCCTCATAAAACCCGCCCTTGAATTGGCACGGTTTCCGTAACCGTTCAGCCTGGAATGTTATGTTCGGAAGCGGACGCACGGGAGGGAATTCTTTACGGAGCGGCGGCAGCGGGAGTGCCTGTCCCGGTTTTCCGTGCGCTTTTTCCGGCTGGGAATTTCTAAGCAGAATGGCGCAGGCTTCCACGGGCTACGGGACACCCTCTATCGGCATCCATGCCGAATCGGGCTAAACCGTGCATCCTTGCACAACCGTTCATTTTATGAACGGTATTCCCTTAAGTATCCGCATTCTGCTAAGAAACTCCCGCCGGAAACGAAGCACGGA
>CAJUMD010000142.1 GCA_910587275.1 uncultured Kineothrix sp. | reverse complement strand
CTCTGCAGCGCTGCAAGTTTGATACCCCGTTGCTTGCAGCGGGGTCTTTGATTGCCATAACGCATGGTGCCGGTCTGCGGGAAGTCCTGAAGGAGAAGGGATTGTATAGCCTATTCCTTATCCATCCTCCCAAAAACCATTTCATATCCGTCGTTTCCGTAATTCAGCGACCGGTTTACCCGGCTGATGGTGGCGGTGGACGCGCCTGTTTTTTCCGCAATCTCCAAATAAGTCCTGTGTCCGCGCAGCATGGAAGCTACCTCAAAACGCTGGGACAGCGATAATATTTCGTTGACGGTACACAAATCTTCAAAAAAACTGTAACATTCTTCTTTATCTTTCAGGCAGAGAACCGCTTCGAATAAATGGTCTACCGCATTTGTCCTTATTTTCTTGTTCATGATACCTGACACCTCCGGATACTTTCATACGTTAAAACTTTACGGTCATGCATAGCTCCATTTTAACATACTAAAGTCGTAAAGTAAAGATGTCCGCTAAATTCATTAAGCAGGCTTTCTTCCTGTTTTTTCATAAAAAGCGTAAGATCTTTGCCTTCTTTTCCGAAACAGAACTGGAAACGGACGCTTCCCACACTGGAGTCAATGATATGGGCTTTGAGGTAAAAGGAGCCGTCCGCAAGCCATGCGCCGCTGGAGGCACAACGGAAGCCGTAGACGGGAAAGGTACCGGGGAGAGTCTGTCCGATGCCGAAGGGGAGGGTATGTTCCGTTCCGCCAAGGGTAAAGGACAGGGTGCCCTGTCCGCCGTCCGTGGAAGCCGGAAATGTCAGACTGAGCCGTGAAAATCCGTAGGGATTCTCCTGTGCATGAAAACATACGCCCGATACGGCGGATGAGGCGGGAGAGGACATGGCTCCTTTTACGGGGGAAATCCTTAAAGCCGCCAGCTTATTTTGCAGGGCGGCAAATTCATCTTCCTGCCGGGGAAGGGGTTTCTCCGAGACGAAGGGCAGGATTTCTTCATAAAGGGCATCGTATATCGTTTGGTTGCCGCCGCCGATGCCCTGAGTATCTGCGGTGGTGACGCAGATTAACTCGTAATCCGGCAGGAAGATAATGAGCTGTCCGCCCATGCCGTAACAGGTATAGCCATTTTTGCGGTTGCGCCAAAACTGGTAGCCGTATCCGCAGGCTTCCTCTAAAATGGGGGCGGCGGCAAGGGTATCGCTAAGGTGGGAAGTGGCGGTTTGGATATAGGAGGCAGGAACCAGTTGTACGCCGTTTACGTTTCCCATATGGGCAATGAGGTAACCGAATTTCAGTAAATCCATGGGCAGCGCCACCAAACCGCTGCCGCCGAGTGACACGCCGAACGGGTCCGTGATCATGTAGGAGGAGGCGGAGAATCCCAAAGGGGAAAGTTTTTCTTTCAGGTAGTCCAGCATGGGCATACCGCTTAGCCGCTCTGCAAGGGCGCACAGGGTATGGGCGGAAGAAGTGTCGTAATGGAACAGCCGCCCCGCCGGATGGGTGGGGGGAGTGGTGAAGAAACTTTCCACCCAGTCTTTTGTCATGTCCAGCTTGTAGGTGGTGGATGCATGGCAGGTGCGCATCATAAGCATATCGCGAATGGTCATGGAAGCAATCCATGGGTGCACGTCCGTTGGCAGCTTGTCCGGAAAATATTCCACGATACGGTCGGAGAGGGAGAGTTTTCCTTCTTCCGCAAGCAGTCCGATGGCGATGGAAGTGAAACTTTTGCTGACGGAAAACATGCGGTGCAGCGTATCTGCCTGGCAGGGAGCATAGTAGCCTTCCGCTGCCAGCCTGTCCTTATGGAGTATGTGGATGCTGTGCATGGGGATTTCCTGTGCTTCCAGGCGGTTGAGGAAACGAAGGATGCATCTGCTTGGAATGCCGGTTTCTTCCGGCGTTGTTTTTTCAAATGTGAACATATGGGTACCTCGCTGTTTTTCATATTTGGTTTGTATATATGCGGTCCGGAATGCCATGGCAAATAATCCGGCAGTATGTTATTATACCGCGTTTGCGGAAATGTTGTAAACCGGCATTTTGCGAAAGGTACGGCTGTTTGATAGATATTGCCAAAAAAAGGAAATGAGGGAAAAGAAAAACGGACAAAATATACAAGAATATTGGGGGAAAGCGGTAAAATGGAGTTATTTTTGACAAGTTGAAGTGAAAAAGGTTAAATAAAATAAAAATATTGTATAATAGGTTAATACTTATGATGGGAAAACGGGGGATGGTGCGAAGGACAACCGGTACAAAGGAAAATTGCGGGACCGGACGCAGGGAGGAACAGGATGACAGGAACGGGAATGAGAAAAGAAGGAAAGGCGGTACAGGGAAGGAAGGCGGCAGGAGGGGGGAAAAAGGAGAAACCGGTAAAACAGGCAAAAACCCAGTCTGCGGTATTTGGCATACGCAATAAAATTGTGCTTTGCTTTTTGGTTCCGCTTCTCTTTATGATTGTCATCGGCGTGTCCGCATACCGGAAAGCGGCGGACGGCATGAGCGGCAAATTCGAGGAGTCTACCATGCAGACCATCGATATGGTAAGGGAGTACATCGACATGAGTACCACTTTTATCGAGGCGGAAGGCATGAAGTATGTCTTTGATGCGGATGTGGGCAAGTATTTGAAGGGGACTTTGGAAAGCGATCCGGTGGCGAAGATGGAAGTCATGAACAATATTAAGGCGGACCTGATGTCCTCCAAGACATCCAATCCCTTTATCTGTAACATACATATTATTACGAAAGAAAATATTGCGATGCTGACTACGGCGGAGGATAACGGGGCGAAAGGCATATACACGGATTACGTGGCGGAAGTTTCTACGGGCGCCAGGGGAATCGTCAAATGGATTGACAGCCATCCGTTGTTGGATACGGCGCTGGATATCCAGAACAAGGATAAGGACTATATCCTTTCCTACGAAATCCTCTCCCAATCAAACAACGGCTGCGTGGTTATCGACGTGAAAGAATCGGAGCTGAAATCCTTTATTGACAAGCTGGATTTGGGGGAGGGAAGCATCATCGGCGTCATAAACGGGAGCGGAAGGGAAGTGCTTTCCGGTGCGGTGGGTGACGGCGGGGAAGCCGTTTTCTACGGGCAGGACTTTTTTAACGCCATCGGCGGTGAAAACATGGCAGGTTCCGTGAAGGTATCCCATAACGGAACGGACAACCTGTTTATTTACAGCAGGAGCAGTAAGACCAACGTGACCGTGTGCGCCCTCGTTCCCATGAAGGTCATTACCGGCCAGGCGGAGGATATCAAGGGAATGACGGCAGGGCTGACGGCGCTTGCCTGTGTCATCGTACTTATCGTGGGTATCGGTATCGTGGCGGGCATACAGAAAAACATGAAGCACATTTCCGGCAAATTCGGGGAAGTGGCGAAAGGTGACCTGACGGTACAGGTTCATGCCAGGGGGCGTGACGAATTCCAGACTTTGGCAGGGTCCGCCACCAATATGATCGTGAATACGAAAAAGCTGGTTAATAAAGTGACCCATGCTACCGGGCAGTTAGAGGAAACCGCGGCCGGCGTGGAACAGGTATCCGGCATTATCAATGAATACTCGCAGAAGATTACACAGGCAATTGACGACATCAACGAAGGAATCGGCAGACAGGCGGAACATGCGGAAGAATGCGTTTACCGGACGGATGTGCTTTCCGGTGAGATACAGGAAGTCGGCAGGGTCGTGGGAGAAGTGGAAAAACTGGTGGAGAAGACGGAGGGCATGATTAACGAGGGCATGGAAATCGTGCGCCTTTTAGGGGAGCGGACGAAGGAATCCACCCAGATTACCTGTAAAGTGAGCGAAAGTATTGAATCCCTGAAAAAAGAATCCATGATTATCAATACTTTTGTGGAAACCATAACCGAGATTTCGGAGCAGACCAACCTGCTGTCCTTAAACGCTTCCATCGAGGCGGCACGGGCGGGGGATGCCGGAAAGGGCTTTGCGGTGGTGGCGGAGGAAATCCGCAAGCTGGCAGACGATTCCGCCAAAGCGGCAGGGGAAATCAGCCATAATGTGGCAAATATCAGTATCCAGACCGCCGAAAGCGTCAACAGCGCAAACCAGGCGCAGTCCATTGCCATGCTTCAGGCAAAGGCGGTGGAATCCGTGGTACGGGTATTTGGCGGGATGCAGACGCAGATGAATCTCTTAATCGAGGGGCTGAAAGGAATCATGGAAAGTACCGGGAAGGCGGACGGGGAACGCAGCGATGCGGTGGAAGCCGTGCGGAATATTTCCGGCATTATCGGGGAAACGGCAGAGGGTGCCAAAGTGGTGCGCGACATTGCCGACCAGCTTTTGCGGAATGTGGAGGAACTGAACCGTACGGCGGACGTGCTTGGGGATAACATGCAGGATTTGAAGGCGGAAATCTCCGTATTTAAAATTTAGGATGTGTTTTGTAATATCCTGATAAAAATCCGTAAAAAGCGTGAAAGCTCTTACACTGGCAAAGTGTATAAGAATCAGAAACCATACTTGTGCACATTTACGAAAAATTACAAAATATAAAAGATTATTCTTTACAAATTATACATTTATGTGTTATTATACAAATAAGATGTGAAAGGGCTTACATCTTGAAGAAAAAAGTAACAAAAGTATAAGGAGGTCTATATGAAAAAGAAATTAGTATCCTTGCTTTTGACGGCTACCATGGTAGCGTCATTGGCAGCATGTGGCGGCGGTGATTCGACAGCAGAGCCACCGGCAGCGGACAACAGCAGCAGCGAGACAACTACGACAGAAGCGCCGGCAGAGAACGCGGATGCTTCCGCAGGAGACGCGGCAGCGGAAGCGCCGGCAGAGGCAGGTTCTTACCAGCTTGATACGTTAACCGTGGTTGTAAATGGTACGCTGACAGCAAGCGTAGACAACGGCCAGGCAGATTTTGAAAAACAGTGGGAAGAAGCGGTCGGCGAGAAACTCGGACATCCGATTGATTTGGTAATCCAGCAGTTAGACCACTCCGGTTATACCGATGCGGTAGGACGTCTGTTTGCAGGCGGCGATTACCTGGATGCAATGATTATGAGCGCGGAGATGTTCAAACAGTATGCACCGACAGGTCTTTTGTGGGATATGGCAGATGCCTATGACAATGCAGACTTCCAGTCCAGGATGCTGCTTCCTTCCATTAATGAAAACTTAAAGGACAGCGAAGGAAGGCTTTACGGTTTCGCTTCCGCATATGGTAACGGATGTGTTACTTACATTAAGAAAGCATGGCTGGATGCCGTAGGACTTGATGTCAATGATATTAAAACTTATGACGATTATTACAACATGCTCCTTAAATTCCATAACGAAGATCCCGATGGCAATGGCGTAAACGGCGATACATATGGTGTAGTGGCAGCAGGCTTTATGGGAAATGAAGCTCCTTACATCAACTACCTTCCGGAATTTTGGCAGGATGCATATCCGGCAATTACGCAGGATGCAAACGGCACATGGATTGACGGTTTCTAGACGGATGCAACAAAAGCAGCTTTGTTAAGATTGCAGCAGGCATATAAAGACGGTGCCATCGACCCGGAATCCCTTACGGCATCCACAAAGATTGCACGTGAGAAATGGTTCTCCAATGACCAGAAAGGTTCTTCCGGCGTATTCACATACTGGGCTGGTACATGGTATCAGACTCTGACGGATAATCTGATCAAGAACGAAGTAAACGAAGAACTGGTACAGCTTCCGCCTATCGCAGAAACCGGTAAATACTTAAACAGGGAAGCTCCGGTATGGGTTATCATTGACGACGGCGACGGCGACAATGCCCGTGAGCAGGCTATCTTTGATGCATTGATTGAAACGATGATGGACGGCGATGTGGTACAGACACTTTGGACCTACGGTGCGGAAGACGTTCACTGGTCCACAAAGGCAGAAACCTTTACCACCAATCCCGGAACCGATAACGAAAAGGTTTATGAATACGAAGACGGTGTATTCCACTTAAAACCTTCGCCGAACGACCCGAACTCCGTATGGAAAAAGAACTACATCGATCCTGCATTGGTAGTATGTGAACTGACCAACGGATATGCGGATGCAACCGAGCTTGCAGTGGCAGGTAATAAGTTCTTCACGGAAAACTGTGTGGATGCGCCCCAGGCTCCTTCATCCGAGACCTATACCAATGAAACAGGTACCATTTACGATGCACAGCTTGCGGTTATTACGGAAGTGGTTGTAAACGGCGGTGATGTGGATGCGGCTATGGACAATTATGTAG
This sequence comes from uncultured Kineothrix sp., assembly GCA_910587275.1. Classification (GTDB taxonomy): domain Bacteria; phylum Bacillota; class Clostridia; order Lachnospirales; family Lachnospiraceae; genus Kineothrix. The sequence continues at coordinate 490 of CAJUMD010000142.1, read as the reverse complement.
CTACGGTTGGAAGCATCATTGACCAGTGCTTAAGCGAAATGAACACAGCACAGTAAGCGGTAAAGGAAAAGAATAAAATCCGTAACCGGAAAAGATAATAGGATATGAGATGTGTGCGATAGCTGTCCTGCAGCAGCAGGGCAGCTATTGTTCCATCAAAATCATTAAGAAACCATAAAGAATATGAAAAAAATATGTTTTTTTTATATTCATTATTGTTTTTTCGGCGGTGGGGCCGCGGTATGATTGGGAAGGAGTTTTGGCTGTACGTTTTTTGGACGGCTGAAAGAATGGGGAACATGTATTTGGCATTAGAAAGGAAGAAACGGTATGAAGAAAAATAAGCAGGTAATAACGTCTACGGGCGTAGCGGTACGGGAGAAGCCGTTGGGATTGCGTTTATGGAATAACCGGGGATACTACTTAATGTTTCTGCCGGTAGTGTAAAAAAGTTTGTGTCTTTGGTAAAAAGCAACTCCTTTTTGGTAAG
>CAJUMD010000141.1 GCA_910587275.1 uncultured Kineothrix sp. | reverse complement strand
AAGAGTATATCATGTTATACCATAATTCAAAAGTTATTTATTGACAATTCCTAACCATAATTACAAAAAGAACGAACCCACGAAAGTAGTTGGGATACTTTCGTGGGTTCTTCTTCTTTTCCGGAGAAGTCAACCGTTTGGGCTGTGCTACCGTCTGTTTTCCCCATCCAACCACTTGCATATGTAGTAAGCAGCTACACTTGCCAATACGGAGAAAACGAAGGATAATAACCCTTCCATGCATAAAAATCTTTAATTTTTATTAAAACTGCCTTTCCTGCCAATAATTGTTAGGATTCCGGTAAAAATTATGATATACTATTGGGAAATGCAAAAGACAGGGAAAGGTACCGTAACATGCTTTTTAACTCCTACCTATTTATTTTTCTATTCCTGCCCGCCGTTCTCCTTGGCTGGTACGGACTGAACAAACTGGGACGCTACAAATTGGCAGAGCTGTTTCTTGCCGGAATGTCCTTATGGTTTTACGGATATTTCAATACGTATTATCTGCTTGTTATTATCGGCAGCATACTGGTGAACTTTTTTTTAAGCTATGCCCTGCAGTTTTCCAAAACAAAGCGGACACGGCACATTGGACTGGCGGCAGGCATTGCCGTTAATTTGGGAATCCTGTTTTATTTTAAGTATTTTGACTTTTTCATCGAAAACATAAACTATGTGTTCCGCTCCGATTTTAACCTGAAACATATCCTGCTGCCCCTTGGCATCAGTTTTTTTACGTTCCAGCAGTTGTCTTTTATCATTGACCGCTGCACCGGGGCGGCGAAACATTATTCCTTTACGGACTACCTTACGTTTGTTACTTTTTTCCCCCAACTTATAGCGGGGCCTATCGTACTGTATAAAGAAATCCTTCCGCAGTTTGAGAATAAAGCCAACCGGGGATTTTCCCCTGCCAATTTTGCAAAAGGACTGTCCCTGTTCGTACTTGGGCTTGGGAAAAAGGTGCTGCTCGCCGACGTGCTGGCACTGCTTACCAATTTCGGCTTTGAGCAGACCTATTTCCTTGACAGCCCATCCACCCTGCTGGTTATCCTCGCCTATACCTTCCAGATTTACTTTGATTTCAGCGGTTACAGCGATATGGCAATGGGGCTTGGATACCTGTTTAACATCGAACTTCCGGTAAATTTCCGCTCCCCCTATAAGGCATGTTCGGTGAAAGAGTTATGGCAGCGCTGGCATATCACGCTTTCCCGCTTTTTCATTACCTATGTGTACATCCCCTTGGGCGGCAGCAAAAAAGGAAAAGCACGCACCATATGCAATACCATGGCGGTCTTCGCCTTAAGCGGGCTGTGGCACGGCGCCAACTGGACATATGTGGCATGGGGTATTATGCAGGGACTTTTGGTGGTTTGGGACAACCTCGGCATCGTGGGTGTCAGGGGCAGCATGGAAAAAATCCCCTCCCGGTTCCACATTCCCCGGTGGCTGGGATGGTTTTTTACTTTTTCCTTTTTCAACCTGTCCCTGTTCTTCTTCCGCAGCGAAAGCATGACCTATGCTTTCCAAATGTTTAAGAACCTGTTTTCCTTCAAAAACACGGGATATGTTTATAAACTGGCAGCGAAGATGGATATACCGGAATTTTATGTTTTCAAACAGGCAATTACCATGTTCGCGCCAAACCTGTTAAATACGGCATATGTGATACTGGTCCTGCTGCTCCTGCTGGTCAGTGCCTTTGTACTGACCAGGAAAAATTCTTTGGAAATGGTGGAATCCTCGCATTACGGTTCCGGCTTCCGCTGGTATATTACGGTTATTTTCCTTTGGTCGCTCATTTCCTTTTCCCAGGTCAGCACGTTTATTTATTTTAATTTTTAAAAGGCAAAACATAGCATGGAAACCTTTATCAGCCGCTTTCCCAGAAAGGATGGAAACATGCAGCATACCTCCACCAAAAACCAAAACATACCGCAAGAGCAGTACCGGAAATTCTTAAAAGGGTTTTTGGTACAGGCCGTCCTGCTCCTGTTGGCGCTTGCCGCCGCCGTGATTCTCATCGATCCCTTTTTCCACTACCACAAACCATGGTTTGGCTTAAAGGCAGTGCTGACCGACAAGGAATACCAGTGCATCGGCTCCCTGCGCACCTTTGATTATGACAGTCTCATCGTCGGCTCCTCCGTGGCGGAAAACTATTACAACGGCTGGTTTAACGAAGGTTTCCAATGCAAGACCGTCAAAGCCATCCGCTCTTACGGCGCCACGGCGGATTTGTGTTACCTTTTGGACGCGGCATATGAGGAACATGATTTGAAATACGTATTTTACAGCATGGATACTTCCTCCCTTGCCGCCGATGCCACCCCCACCTATGAACTGACGGGCTGTCCCATGTACCTGTATGACAAAAATTATTTCAATGACGTGGAATATCTTTTTAATAAAGGGGTTTTATTCGAGAAAATACCTTACATGATTGCCAATTCCCTCATCGGGGATTACGATGAAAATGACTCTTACAATTGGGCGCAGTGGAAGGAATTTAACCAGGACATGGCATTGGGACTTTACCTGCGCAAAGCGGAAATCGCCCCCATGAAAGAAGCGGATTTTTACCGGGATATGCTGGACGCCAATCTCAAACTGATTTGCGCACAGGTGGAAAACCACCCGGAAACCCGGTTCAAGATTTTTTTCCCCGCCTATTCCATGCTTTTTTGGGATAACCTGTACCGTACCGGCGACCTGGAAGCCTATCTCTACAATATGGAGCAGGCCATCGGTACACTGGTCGCTTATGAAAACGTAGATATGTACTATTTCCAGGATGAAACGGATATCATCACCAATTTGGAAAACTATATGGATACGCTGCATTTTTCACCGGAAATTAACCGCTTTATGGCGGATCAGATTATTACAGGAAATACGGCGTACCGGTTGACGGAAGAAAATTACATGGAACGGCTGTCCGGGATGCGCGGACTTTCTTACCGGATTGTGGAAGAATATATGGAACCTTACGTGGATTTGATTAAGGTGGATTATGGGCAGTAGGGGTACGCATCAATTCATCGTCCCCGTCACAGGGAGAAAAGCCGTGTTTGTAACGGAATTTAAGATAGCAGACCGTATCCGTACATTGGAATTGGTACACAAATATGGCATTGCATTTTTCGGGAAAAACTGCTATGTAGTATGGGAAGAATGACAGAGCAGGCGGACAAAGTCAACAACCCCGCTGCAAGCAGCGGGGTATTGACCCTCGCGGCAGTCGCCAAATATCCGCACGAGTGCGGCTACTTGGCTTGTTGCACGCGGGAACAAAACAAACGTTCTCATCCTATCCGTATTATTTTCCGCAGAAACTAAAGTATATACGGGTGTCTGTCAATTCATGCCCGCATCCAATCCGAAGCCCATTCTCCGGTAGATAAATTAAACAAACGCTTATACATTACACCATTTACGAAATCCTTCAAATCATCATAAGTTTGGTACTCCGCCGGTATCGGATAACGTGGTTCGAAAATCAGCCAATTCGAAACCAGTGCCAATACCAGCAGCACAACCGCAAACCCATTCCGCTTATTTTTGCCATTCCCGCCCAATATAAACAGAATCCTTTTCTTTAACATCCCTGCGCCGTTTTCCACAAGTCCAAGGAAAAATTCCGCTTTCCCATTACCTGTTTCCTTCGCCACCCGTACCAGGCATTGGGAATATTTTACTTTTTGCAGTTCTTCCATGGATGATGTCAGTACCATATCATCTTTTATTTCCGTAATAAAAGTAATCTGCCGCTGCAAAATTACAATGATGGGATTCCACCAATATAGAATGCCCATCAGTTCCCCTGCCATTTTAAACCATAAATGATGGTGTGTGTAATGAAGCAATTCATGTTTCAGGATATACGACATTTCTTCCCGGCTTAAATCCATGTCTGGCAGCAAAACCACCGGCTGCCGCAAACCCGCAATACAGGGAAATATGCCTTCCTGTTTCACAATCCTTATGTTTTGCCCATTCAAATGCATTTCGGATAATATCTGTGTTATTTCCCTAGACTGCACTACCGGCGCTGCCGTCAGAATTTTTTTCAGATTCCGGTATTTATGTAAGATTTTCCACCCTTTTACCAGTGAACCGGCAACCCATACCAGTACCAGCAATTCCTTCAAATTCATGTATCCGCCAAATAACGGAATTTTTAAAAGAGTATGCATATACGGTAAAATCACCGGAACACCTACCGTACGGAAAAAAAAGAATTCCACGGGTACCAGCATCCGGACTATGCCAAGAACCATGCAGACCGATACCGCCTGAAGCGTCCGTTTATTTACGGATTCCTGCCGTCCCAAGAACGCTGCGCTAACACAGAAAATCAAACTTCCAAAAACCATATTTGTCACAAATGTCCCAACTGTAAACCCCATTTACGGCCTCCAAATTTAACCGAATAAATAAGAACGCTTAATGTCACGGTAAGATTTAAAGTCACCGTCAAACGGCTGCCCATAATATTTTTCATAATCTGTAAGAAACCATTCCGCTCCCTTTTCTGCATTGTCTGCCTGCATTTCTATCAAATAAGATCCCTTACCGTATCCCTCCGTCAACGCCTCCAGTTCGCTCCTTCCAATCCAAAAATATGGAATCATGGATTCGGGGGCGCTGTTCACCGCATCTTCCACCACAAAATCCACCCGTAAGGATATACTGCGTCCGTTTATGAATACTTCGATTTCATCACCCGGATTCACGCCATAAACGGCATTATTCACTATGACGCCGCCTTCTTCCGGTTCCAGTCCCGCAGATGTCGCCATAAAGGCAAAATCCATGTTTCGGCCGGGCAGGCTTACATTATTTACCAAATAACATTTGCTTATTCTGTAACTTTGAAGATAGGCAAGCCCTCCAAGAAACCCTTCCAACGAGTCTTCGCTGACCTTTGTCTCCTGAATGCCGGCATTCATATTGGGGGCACCTAATTTTCCGTATGCCGTATCAAAGGACAAATCCAATGTAAAATTAAGGACAAACATACCAAGCAGAAAAAAGGAACATAAAAAACAACCTGCAGCAAATACTCCCATTTGAACTTTTTTCCGGCGTATTCCGGAAAATACCAATACAAAAATTGCCTTCATGGATTCTCCCCTTCCCGTAAAAAATGCTCCAGTCTTGCTTCCCTTTCTTCCTTTTTTCCGTCTTCATACTTCCCAAGCACCAACAATTTATGAATGGTGCCATCCTTTATCAGTAATACTTTGCTTCCCCTTGCGGCAGCTTCCATGTATGCGTTACCATAACAATACCCTGCCCATTTTGGTTTAATGTGACAAGCAAACGCAAAATATTTTCACTGGCTGCGGCATCAAGGCTTCCGGTCGGTTCATCCAAAAAAATGATTTTCGCTTGGTTCATCAGCGCCCTCGCTATGGCAGCCCTTTGCTTCTGCCCTCCGGATAATTGGGAAGGATATTTGCTTTTCTGATCCCCCAAACCCATATAATCCAGCCACTTACCCGCCCTTTCCTCCGCTTCTTTTCTTTTTTGGTATAAATATCCGGGCAAGGCCACATTACGGAATACCGTAATATCCTCCAACAGATTATTTTCCTGGAACACAAAGCCGGTTTCCTTTCCACGGTAATCAGCCTTCTGCCTGTCCGACATTTTGGACAGACTCTTACCCATGTAGCACACATCTCCCGATGTCATATCCAGCATACCAGAAAGAAGGTACAGCAGGCTGCTTTTTCCGGAACCGGATGTCCCGACAATGGAAATGAAATCACCCTTTATCATTTCCAAATCAACATGATTAACGGCAGTACAAATCCCTTCACCGCTTTTGTACTCTTTATATAGATTATGCGCGGATAATAATTGTGCGGACATAGCAGCTACTCCTTTCTCCATTCAAATTTAAAAAGAGTTTTTTTATTCGGTGTTACCAATGGATTTTCTTCATCAATGGTAAAACCTAAATATCTTAACCACCGGTGCGATACTTTATTTTGTTCTGACGTATAGTTATACAATATCATGTATTCTTTTTGCAACGCTTTCATTTTATCAGAAGAAAACCGGAGAAAAGAATTGATATACTTTACCGGCATTTCAATTGTCAAAAGCCATGGGATACCCGTAAAATCATTTACATTACGAATACCATAAATTCCTATGATTTCATTATTATGTTCTATAAACATAGTTTCTTTACTTACACGGTAGTAGTTTTGAAATTTATGTAAAACATCCATTAGATTTTCTGCATCAATTTCAAACATATCCGTCTCTTTAGGTAAAAAAAGTTATTTTTTATATCATCTTCATTATGTATCTTCACAAATTGCATACTATACACCTCTTTATATGATATTCAATTCCTTATAATATTTCAGCATCTCAATTTGTTCTTTCTTCATAGCGCAAAAAGATGAATTTTTACATTTGAATATTCCGATGCGGCGGAGCCGCCTGTCCGGTGTGGCGTGGCAGACTGAACACTTACCTTGCCGACATCGACAGACAGGCGCAGGAACGCTTTGAACGGCTCATAGAGGGCATGAAACAGGCACAGGGCATAACAGAACGCCTAAAGGAAGAAAATGCCTTAGAATGGACAGGGCGGCTAGGTAACATAAGGGCTTGTGCGAGGGAGATTGTGAACGAGGAAATTATTTATGTGCGATAAATCAAAAGTGGCGAAGAGAAATCTTCGCTGCTTTTTAGATATGTATGAGGTTAAAATTTTTGGTATAATA
>CAJUMD010000140.1 GCA_910587275.1 uncultured Kineothrix sp. | reverse complement strand
ACACCCTTAGCAGGGGCGCCTCTTCAGCCTCTTGAGTATTTCTCCATAGCCTGAACTTTACTTTGTTTATATTTTGTAAAGTTATTTGCGTTATCACTCAACAACGCAAATGCTATTATACATAAGATAAATTTATTTGTCAATTACTTTTTTATCTTTTTTCTTCCTGTAACAGTTCAGCCTGAACAGGGCGCCCTGATATGGTATACCGGGCAATTGCTTCTTCAATCCTTTTTTTGACTTCTGCCGCAATCTCCACCGTCTTCATTCCCCTGTATTCTTCATAATACATAGGGGGCAGGTAAATCACCTTAACCGTTAGCGGTTTCACGGATTTTTCATCAAAGGGCTTAAAAGCATCAATTAAGGCACAGGGAACAATCGGACACTTTGCCTTCACGGCGCTTTTAAAGCTCCCGCCCTTAAACTCCTGCAGTCTGTTTCCTTCCCGGCTTCTCGTTCCTTCCGCAAAAATCAGGAAGTTCTTCCCTTCTTTCACTTCCTCCGCCACCTGCTGGATAACTTTCATGGACTGACGGATGTCTTCCCTGTCAATGGATATGGAGCCCAAGGCATCCACCACCTGTTTTAATAAAATAACATTACGGGCTTCTTTCTTAATTACAAAAGCAAACGGAACCGGACACGACTCCAAAACAGCCAATACGTCGTATAGCCCTTGATGATTTGGAAAAAAAACAAAACCGTCTTCTTTCGGAATGTTTTCTACGCCATACGACTCTATCTTTACTTTTCCAGCCCGGTTGGCGGCGATTGTTACCTTCTTTACACAGGCATACGCTTCCTCAAAAGATATTTTACTGCTTTTTCCGCATCTCCATATTTGGAAAAAATAAACCGGTGCTTTTAAAAACAGCCGTAAAACCATCATGATTATCCTATTCATAATTCCACCTTATATGCATCCGCCGCCGTTTCATACAGATCATTTCCCTCTGCATCCATTACGACAATAACCGGAAAGTTTTCCACCCGGAGCTCCCGGATGGCCTCTGTACCCAAATCTTCATAAGCAACAACTTTCGCACTTTGGATGGAACGGGACAGCAATGCCCCTGCACCTCCCACAGCCGCAAAATAAACGGCTCCGTTACGAACAACCGCTTCCTTTACTTCCCCGGAACGTTTTCCCTTGCCGATCATCCCCTTTAATCCTAAATCAAGGAAATCCGGCGTATATTTATCCATGCGGCTGGCAGTGGTGGGACCTGCGGAACCAATCGCCCTTCCCTCCCGCGCCGGCGAAGGTCCCATATAGTAAATTACATTGCCTTCCAGCTTAAGGGGAAGTTCTTCCTTTTTCTTCATTGCTTCATACATTCTCTTATGGGCGGCATCCCGCGCCGTGTAAATGGTACCCGTAAGGTATACGTAATCTCCGGCACGCAGCATTCTTGCATCCCCGCTGCTGAGCGGAACTTTAACATACTTATCCATATCCGTTTCCTCATTTTCCAGTTTTCGTTTCCGGTTTTTCCAGCCGCCAATTTCCAGTTTTCCTTTCCAGTTTTCACTGGTTTTTACTCTGGAGCGTGTTTGAAAATTTATTCCCGGCATCTGTCAAAAAGCAATTATAGTGGGGGTGTTAACTTAAATCACCCGCATTGCATGACGGTTCACATGACAGCATATATTCACCGCCACCGGCAGCCCCGCAATATGCGTAGGATATATATCAATATGTACGGCAAATGCGGTGGTGCTTCCTCCCAGCCCGCCGGGACCGATTCCTGTTCCGTTTATCTGTTCCAAAAGCTCCTGTTCCATCTCTTTGACATAAGGTATGGGGGAATGTTCGCCAGCCGGTCTTGTCAATGCTTTCTTTGCCATCAGGGCGCATTTCTCAAAAGTTCCTCCGATTCCCACACCCACTACCATGGGCGGACATGCGTTGGGACCGGCGTCCCGTACCGCCGTAAGGATTGCGTTCTTCACGCCTTCCATTCCGTCCGCCGGTTTTAGCATAAAGACGCGGCTCATATTTTCGCTTCCAAAGCCTTTCGGCGCAACCGTTATCCTGACACTGTCCCCCGGTACGATTTCATAGTGGATGACGGCCGGTGTATTGTCTTTCGTATTCTCGCGGATGAAAGGATCTTTTACCACGGATTTACGCAAAAACCCTTCCGTGTATCCCCTGCGGACGCCTTCGTTTACCGCATCTTCCAAAGACCCCCCTTCAAAATGCACATCCTGTCCGATTTCCAAAAAGACCACTGCCATTCCCGTATCCTGGCATATGGGAATCATGTCTTCCCCTGCAATTTGAAGGTTTTCCTTAAGCTGTCCTAAAATCTGTTTCCCCAAAGGCGCTTTTTCCTCCTCTGCCGCCCGCTCCAGGCATGCCTTCATGTCCCCTGAAAGAAAATGGTTCGCTTCGATGCACATTTCCTTAATCTGCTCCGCAATTACCGCTGTCTGTATTGTACGCATATCGCCCATCCTATTCATTCCGTAATGATTTTCTTGATTTCTTCCAACTCATCCGCCGTTAGTTCCAGCTCTTTCCATCCCAAAGTCTGTCCGTCCCCATTATAACGCGGGATTAAGTGCAAATGAAAATGGAAAACCGTCTGCCCTGCTGCCTCCCCGTTATTTTGAACCAAATTAAAGCCATCACATTCCAGTTTATCCGTCATTTGGAATGCCATTTTCTTTGCCAAAAGCATAACCTTAGACGCCATGTCATCCGGCAGTTCATACAGATTACGGTAGTGGTTCTTCGGCAAAATCAATGCATGACCCTTGGTTGCAGGTCCTAAATCTAAAATTACCTTAAACTCCCCGTCCTCATACAACATTTTGGAGGGTATGTCGCCGTTAACAATTTTGCAGAAAATACAGTTGTCATCTCTCATATCGTTTTCCTCTTTTCCTTCTTAATCCTATTTCCCTGTCTTATTTGCCCTTTTCCATATTTTCTTATTTTCCCATATCCATACATATCCCATACATATCAAAAATCAAAAATAAAAATCTGGTCCAGGGTACGCAGTACCTTAAAATCACCTTTCATCTTCATCTCACCAGCCATAAAAGCGCGCTGGAACGTCATCCTTCCGTTAATAATTTCATCCAGGGTCTGTCTGCTTAACTGCAGTTCCACATCCGCATAATCCGTCGTTCCAAAGGAACATTGCAGTTCCGCATTCCGCACATCAATAATCAGGTTTTTCTTCTTCCCGTCAATAATAAAGCGGTATATCCCACGGAATCCCGGCTGCGGCTTAAAATGCTGCTGTAATTGCGTGATAATCTCACCGGTATCTTCCGTTTCCCCATTGCTTAACATATCCCTAAACAGGCTGGTTAATTCCTGAATGTCCTCTTTCTGTCTTTGGACATACTGATCGTCCGAAGCATACTGGGATAACTGTTCCGACTCCTGTGGCGTCAATTCTATCTGCGTCCTGGAAACCATCTGCCGTATCGCCTGATTGCTTGCCGGCAGGCTGACAATTTTCTGGTTCACGGTCCGGTACATATTCTCTGCTTTCTTCTCTATCAGGGTAATGTAATCCTGATTATCCTCCAAAGAAGTAATATCCGCAAAATAACCGCATACGCCGCTGCACGGACGCCCGCCCAAAATTTCCCATGCGGATATCAGGTTCAGTTTTCCTTCCCGCTCCCCGTAAGTCGTGGACATAACAACCGGACACATATAAATGCTGCTTATTTTTTCCTTATCGCCATACAGCCAGCAGGAATCCAGAAACTGCTGCATATACCCGCCGATTCCGTACCATTCCACCGTCGTCGCCAGGATAATTCCGTCCGCTTCCTTTAAAGTCTGCGGCAGTGCCGTAATCCCATTCTTTAACTCATGGAGCTGGAAACGTTCCACATCCACCCGCAGTTCCTCCAGCACTTCCTGCATTTTATTCAACACAAATAAGGTCGGGTCGTCGATTAATCCCCTGCCTCCATAATAAATATTAATCTTCATTCTTTCCCTCATTTCCGTATTGTTTTCTGTATCACGCTTTTTATTTCCCATTATACCTTGCTTTTCATTCTTTATCCATATCCCATATGTTCCACACAATTCCTATTTACGGTACATTCTGCACTGCTTCCCGGCTTTTGCCCCCATGAATCAGCCAATATACCAATGCGGCTGCCGACCCGCTGAGAAAACCTCCGATATGGGCCGCATTATTTACATTGCCAGCCGCCAATCCGCTGTACAGCGAAAAAACTATCATGAGCACCAGTCTTCCCAGCGAAATCTGTTTTATATGCCCTTTATGCACAATTACCAGCACGAACAATGCTCCTATCACGCCGAATACCGCTCCGCTGGCTCCTGCCGAAAAAACACCGGAACCTTCCGCCAGCCACATACCGGTTGCCGCATATCCCGTATATGCTTCATACACGATAAACAACAGATTACCGCAAATTCCCGTTACGAAATACAGAACCCCATACCATAACGGTCCAATATGGTTTTCCACTACTTCGCCAATACAATAAAGAACAAGCATATTATGAAACAAATGGTTGATATCCCAATGCAGAAACATGGAAGTAAGCGCAAGATAATATTCCCCTTCCCCCAAAAAGTTCCACAGACTGATGGCTCCCTTATTATACAACAAATCCCCCGTCCATGTACATAACGCATAAATAAAGACATTTAAAGCCACTAAAGAAACCGTCACCACCGGCAGCCGGTATCTTCTGCTCCCTGTCCCGGATGCGGAAGATTCTACAGCGCCTTCCCCAGGCTCCTGCCAATGCGCCAAAAAATATTCCAATTTGCCCTTCATTCCGTAAAAATCGCTTATTTGGTTTTCGTAAACCACTAACCGGTTTTCATGGGAATCCAAAATCCAACACATGGAATCGTTCACACACAACTGCTTTGCCTTATCCATATCGCTGCCGATTACAAGCGATAGTATATGGATATTATGCAATCCTTTTTCCGTAAATAGTTCCCTGATTTTATTTTTGATATGCAAATACTGGTCTTTTGAAATCTGCAAATTCTGCCTGTAATGAATCACATGGAATACATTCACGCAATTATTCTCCACACGGAAGTATACCGTAAATTCCGGCAAATTAGAAGGAATTACCGAATATCCCTCGTCTCTAAAAAATTCGTCCAACCGCCACCCTGCCATATTTTCTCCATTCCACCAACACCATCCGCCCTGCACACCGCATACGCAGACTGATGTTTCACTATGGTAAAGGGTAACATTTCCTTTTGCCCGTGTCAATGAAATTCCTCGTAAAGACTTCCCCCTAAAGGGAGGAATAAGAATTCATCATCATGCGTGCATTCTTACCGATAGCAAAACGTCATCCTCCCAAACCGCAATTCATCCCCTTGCTCAACCACCACGGTTTCATTCGGCTCCAAACGCAGCCCATTCTTAAACGTTCCGTTCGTAGAGTTCATATCAGTCACGCAAATTCCTTCCTCCTGTTTCGTAAATCGTGCATGAATCCTGCTGACCGTATTGTCCCTGATTACCACGTCCACACTGCCCGCCATTTTTCCTACCGTACAGGGAAGCCTTTCCAGGTTAATATGGTATTTATTCCCTTTATTGGTGCCGTAAAGTTTATGCTCCGTTTTGCATACCGCCGCTTCCAGAAAAACCGTATTGCCATACTCCACATCCTCCGCCGTCTCTCCGCTGACATGATATGGGTGGGATTCCTTTTTCCCCAGGTCGCCATATATGGGCGTTTTATCATAAATGCCGGTTTGTGCGTATTGGGAAACCGGATACGGATCCGCCTCCGGCACGGTTTCTTTTTCTTCCCGGCCGCGACCCTCCTCTCCATGCCTTTCACGCCTTTCATGCCTCTCATGCCGTTCATACCGTTTTCTTCCGTATATATTAAAAGCCACATACAGGAGCAAAAAGGCAGACAGCAGCATTAACACTACGCTTCCTGCCATGGACAGGAGCGCTTCTTCCGTGGACAGAAGAAAGAAATAGCGGAGCACGAAAACGCCTGCTGCCGCGGTCATGCACACAAACGCCAGTATGCCCGCCGTTATCAGATGTTTCGGGGCATCCATGTCATTCTCATTTCCGTTTTTACACTCCATCAGGACGTCTTCGGCATTCCACGGAATATCCTCCCTTTCTTCCTCCCTGTATATAATTTCTTCTACTTTTTCTTTTATTTCCGGTACTTTTTCCTGGAACAGTCCCAAGATTTCCCCAAGGATAAATCCGTGGTCCTGTACCAGTTCATATATTTTATATACTGCATTTACCGCTTCCTCCTGTTCCGGCTCCACTTTTTCCACAAGAAACTCCACCAGGGACATCTGCATACCCTTCATTTCCTCCTTTTCTTCCCGTCCTTCCTGCGCATCCTGCGGATAGTACAGGAAAAAATATTCTTCCGTTTCCGGATTCCCAAAAATATATTCCGGCAGCAGTATCAGGCACCTGCTGTTAAGCAGGTAATGATCCAATTCCGTCAATGCCTCTTTCATGCACTCAAACATGTGGCGGAGCTGTAAATAATCCATGTTCCTTTTGTCAAACAGACCGGCGAGGCTTTGTTTAGAGCTTATTTCATAATAAAAATGGCACTCCTGGTTTACATAACGGATTTTGCAGGCGAGAAGACGCTTCATCCGGTTTGCGGTTATCATTTTATGCTGGTACCCGTTACGCCCTTCTCCCGCTTCGTCTTTAATAATCAGATAATTATGGTTTAAGTCTTTATAACACCACTTTACAACTTTTGAGCTAAGCTGTTTCTCCCAGGCATAGTCTTCG
>CAJUMD010000139.1 GCA_910587275.1 uncultured Kineothrix sp. | reverse complement strand
AATAAGAAACAGCACCATTTTTTGAAACAGGTTTTGAACAGATGCCGGCAGGGGATGCCCGAGGAGACAGGAACCAAACCGGGCAGGGGGACCGCTCCTGGCTTTTGCGTCCGCACTCACCCCCTGAACATAACATTTCAGCCTGAACTGTTGCTATATTTTGTGCATCATTCATAAATAATATTTACAAAAGAATGGAACTATGTTATATTGAACTTACCTTATAGGAAAAAGGATTCATGTGACAGAAGGCACCGGGTTTGGAAAATGGTTTCTGCGGACGGGTACGGCAGACATGCCGTACTTATTTTATGCGCAGCCCCATGCAGTGGAAGTATGCCGCCGGGGCGGCGGATGGGGCGCGGAGCAGGGGAAAAGATTTCCCCTGCTTGATTGCACAGACCCGTGCAGAGGAAGAATGGGATGAAGAAAACAATCATAGTGATGCCGGTGGCAAATGAAGAAGCGACGATGGGGGCTGTTTTGGACAGGATACTGGAACTGCCCTATGATAATTTGTATATTTATGTTGTCATGGACAGTTATTCGAAGGACCGGACGAGGGAAATTGTGGAAGAATATGCGGGAAAGACGGATAGGGTAAAACTGGTTTTTTACAAGGAATCCTACGGGGTAATCAGTTGTTATCTGGAGGGTTTCCGCCATGCATTAAAGGACGGCGCGGAACAGATCATAGAAATGGACGGCGGGGGCAGTCATCTGCCGGAAGAAATTCCGCAGTTTGTGGAAAAACTGGAAGCCGGTTACGACTGTGTCTGGGGTTCCCGCTTCGTGGACGGCGGGGGAATCAGCAACCATCCCCTGTATCGCAGGATTTTAAGTTCCGGCGGCACGGTACTTGCCAATTTGGTGCTGGGGACGAAACTGAAGGATATGACCAGTGGTTTTGAGGCGTTCCAAAGGCATGTGCTGGAAAACATGAATTTGGATAAATTCCTTTCTACCGGGCATATGTACCAAACGGAAATGCGTTATTATTGCAGGAAATACCATACGGTGGAAGTGCCAATCCATTATACGGGTTCGGAGTCCAGCCTGCGTTTCCGTGTGGTAGCGGAGGCGCTGCGGATTTTGTTTGAGCTAAAGAGGAATGAGAAAGAAGTGGGAAAGAATTAAAAAAGTGAAAAAAGTAAAAAAGTGAAAAAAGTGAAAAGCAGCCGACAGAAAAAAGGAAGATGTGAGAAAATGACCGGGCAGGGGAAAATATCCCCTGCCCGATTTCACTTAATATCCCCGGCTATTATTCAAAACCGTCAAAACCGTCGTCATATTCTTCGGTTTGTGCATCTTCCGCTCTTTTTTCCTTTTTCCTTTCCTCCATCCCGGAAGCGCTTCCCGGTTCGCGGTAATCGTCTTCCGCGGATTCTTCATCGAAAACGCTGCTGATTTCCACCGAATCTTCTTCGTCGAAATCTTTGATGTCCGGGATGCCGGTTTTCGGTTTTCTGCTTTTTAAATCCGGCCAATCATTGTCTTGCGCATCTGCGTCTTCCCTGGAACGGAACAGAAAGAAGGCGGTGCCGCCGATGGCGGCAAGGAGCAGCAGGATTAGGACGGTGATAAACAGGACGGCGGGAGGAAAGCCGGTTGCTGCCTTTTCTTCTTCCTGCGCAGGAACCGCGTTTACTGCCAAAATATCCGCATCTTCTGGCGTTTCCACCGGGGCATTTTCCTGTCCGGCAGTACTCATAATGCCAGTGCTGTCCACCGAAGTTACCGATGACAGGCTGGTGCTGCTGATAACGATGACGTAATCCGAGGCATGGGAAAAGGTGAAAAGGATATCCCCTGCTTCGGTGACGGTGGTTTCGCCCACATATTCCAAAAGCCCGGTATCTGCATTATGGTAGAAAAGTGTGGCAAAGCGTCCCGCAAATCCGGCATCCGTATGGACGGACAGCACCGGTTGGAATTCAAAAGCGCCGTCGTGGGAAAGGGACAGTGCAATGGCAGTTCCCGTTTCACTCAGGCGTACAGCCTGCGCCATGAGGGCTTCCGGAATGTTTCCGGCATCCGGTTTTACGCCCATGTCGATTCCGTTTGCTTCGTCCGCTACAATATTTTTTCCATTGATAATCCAGCGGATATTATTTCCCATGTCGAGTGTGACATCGATGTCCTGGCCACGGAGTGCGGAGAGCGTTTCCTCATACAGTACCGCGTTTTTCTGCATGTCGATGGTGGCGCCGCCGTTGTTTTGGCTGCCGACATCCTCAGGTCTTGCCGGAGGCTTTGTACCGCTGCCGGTGGGGCGGCTGTCTGCAGATGTATTTCCGGTTTGGTTTGCGGCAGGGGGCTGGCTGCCTGACGACGGATTTCCTGTTGTGTTGCCGTTGTTCTGCGCGGGACTGCCGCCTGCGGCAGATGCAGGGGGCGTTGTGCTGCCATTGTCCCTGCCGTTATCGCTGCTGCTGTCATTGCTGTTACCGTCATTGCCGTTATTACTGTCGCTGCTGTTACCGTCATTGCCGTTATCACTGTTGTTGTCATCGCGGTTATTGGTATTGCCACTGCCGCTGGAGCTGTTATTGCCGGTGTTGTTGTTTCCTGTATCCCCATTGCCTGTGCCGGGTTTTTGCGTTTGGACGGTATAGCCGCAGCGGCTGCATGTTCCGTCCGCCATGTCGTGGCCGAGCGCGGCGGTTTCTTCCGAATAAGTATCCCCGCAGGAACATACATAGGATTTTACGCCCTTGTCCGTACAGGTCGGCTGTTTGGCGACGGAAGATGAGTAGGCGTGTTTGTGGGAGGCGGGCAGTTTGGCAATGGATTCCGTATAGGTATGCCCGCATAAGCCGCATGTGTAGGTGCGGATTCCGGCTTCCGTTTCCGATGCTTCCTTTGTGATTTTGGAAGTGTAAGTGTGTGCGAGGGCCGGAACCGTTTCGGTATAAGTGTCGCCGCAGGAACAGGTATAAGTTTTCACGCCTGTTTTGCCGCAGACGGCGGCAGTGGTCACGCTGGCAGTGTAACTGTGTTTATGCGTGGCAGGCAGTTTGGCAATTTCCTCCGTATAGGTATCGCCGCATCCGCCGCAGGTATAAGTGCGGACGCCGGTTTCGTTTTCCGTAGGTTGTTTGGTAACGGCGGAAACATAGTTGTGTCCGGCGGCAGGTATGGCTGTGTTCTCCTCCGCACCGCACTGCTGGCAGGAACGGGCCTGCGTACCTGCCTTGGTACAGGTGGCAGGTGTGGTTACGACCCATCCGCCGTAGGTATGGCTGGTGCAGGCAGGTGCTTTTTCCGTTACCGTTACGGAAACCGGGATGCCGGTTACGGTTTGGTAATTGGAGGCATCCGGATTATAGGAAGCCATATGGGAAAAGGTTCCAGCCTTGCCAAGCACGGTATCCGGTTTGTCCCAGACAAAACCGGCAGGCAGTTTTATGGATGCCAGCGTATTCCCGGCAGCGGTCTGGAGACCGGTGGGGACGGTGTAAGCGGGCGTTCCTTTGCTGACGGTAAGCGCCAGCGTCTGCTTTACGGTATCGTATCTGCCGGTATCCGCGGGTGTATAGACTGCGGGATAACCGGAATTGTTTACCGTGGGGACGATGGCAGGGTTTTCCCATGCCCAGCCCGTGGGGAGGGGAATGTCCTTTAACGTCCGGTCCGGGGCGTAGGTAACGGGATTCAGTACCGGTACCGTATAGGGAGGTACATTTTTCTGCACGGTGACGGTACAGACGGCAGTGGTTCCGCCGGATACCGTACAGCTTATTTTTGCGCTTCCGGCCGCAAGGGCGGTTACGGTACCGTTTGCATCCACCGAAGCAATGTTTGCATCGGAGCTGCTAAAGGAAACGGAGGAAGGAGCTGCGGCTTTTCCGTCGATTTGGGCCGTGAGGGTACAGGTTTCCCCCGCTTTCAGTGTTAAAGTATCCTGATCCAACGTCACGCTCTTTAAATCCGCCGGCTGCGGGCAGGGATTGGCAGGCATGTTTTCGTAAACGGGGATACGGAAAACAAACGGGTTGTTGACGGAACCCGCGGAAGCATAGGCATTTTTGACGGACACGGCTTCCGCGGACGGGGCAGCGATGTTCTGCATATACTGGTGGTTGTACAGTCCCGATGCGGAGGTTTTGCTTACATTGAATTTCTGCAGGTAAAGGGTGTCCTGCCCCTTGCGTATGTAATTTTTGGATATCATGTCCGCACCGCCTGCGAGGGAGAGGTAGCGGGTGGTCCAGCCGTATTCCCTGGCTTTTGCCAGTCCGTTTTCAATGACCTGGGCATTGCCTTTTCCGATGGCGCCGATGTTAAAGTAATTGTACAGTCCGGTGTAGCCGGGATAGGTCCCGGAAATCAACGCCGATTTTCCGTCCCCCTGTTCCTGCCGTACGCGGGATGCAAGGTGGAACGGGCTTACCCCAAGGTTTTTGGCAATGGAGTAAAATGCCTGTGCGTAAGTCCGCCCCTGTTCGTCTTCCGGTATGGGACCGGACATAAACGTATTTTTTAAAATGCCCTGTACCGCGGATTCCGTGTGGTAGGTGGAATTGTAACTTAAAAGTTCAAACTGGAAAATATGTTTTTCGTTCAGGAAATTCCTTGGGTCCATGTAGTAGGCGAGAATACCGTCCGTTGGATAGGACCATGCGTTATCGTAAGCGCCGGCTTTCCAGGATGCGTTTGATTTGGAGGAAATCAGGCTCCGGTCTTTGCTGTTTTCCTGCTTTACGGCGGTATAAAAGTCCACTTCCGTTTTCATGTTGACGAAGATCCAGTTTGGGTGCTGTTCCTTCAATTTCATCAGGGCGCTTTGATAGGAGGACGGGAAAGCCTTGATGTCCTCCGGAATGGAGTCTTGCGTCAGGCTCATGGGCGTGGCGGCAAGCGCCGGGTTGGTGCTGACGGATTCTTTTTCCCATTCCAAAAAATCTTCGTCCGAATAGGCGAGGTATTTCCGTTCCACGTATCCGGTGTATTCGCTGCCGCCATTCACTGTTTTGACCAGATACCAAATATTGCGTTCGTCATCTTCCGCAACGCCGGTAATCTGTACGGACTGTCCGGTGGATACGTTTGCCAGGGTGGCAGCATCCGCATCCGGAGCTTCTTTTATAAGGTAGGAATCGCACAGATATATAAGGGCAAGGATGTCCTTTTCTTTGGCGAGGGAGGCTAAAGAGGTTTCCGCCTGGTCCGCATCCGTCAGGAAATAATCCGGCAGGGAGGACCGGATGCTGACAATAATGCTTGGAATGTCCCATGATTTCAGTTGCCCGGATGCCGGGTATGCCGTGGTATCCCAAACCGGGGTAAATTCGTACACATCGCTTTCTGTTTCTTCATAACCGTCCGTACATTCCCACGTAACGGGCAGTGGGACGGTATCGTCACTCCCGTCCATATGTACGGATAAGACGGCAGGGAAAAGTGCGGTGACTTCTTCCAGGGACGGTTTGCTGTCAAAGGAGAGAAAGGCTTCCTCTGCGGTAAGCGGATCGATGGAAGTAACGGCAGGAAGGGGGTCTGCAGGAGGTACCTGCCCACTGCCGCTTTCTTCTTCATCCCCGGTATTGTTTTTGGAAGAACCGTCCGGTGTTTTGTTTTCTTTGGAAGAACTGTCCTGCGCGGTATCGTTTTTGGAAGAACTGTCCTGTGCGGTATCGTTTTGGGAAGTACCGTCCGCCGCGGGTTTTTCTTTGGAGGAACCATCCTGTGCGGTTTCCTTTTTGGGCGCATTATCCTCCTGGGCTGCCTGTGTGTGCATGGAAGAAAGCAGAGGAGTCAGGGTAATGGTACATGCAATAATTATGGAAAGTATGCATTTTCGGGGTAATATTTGGTTTTTGTTGCGGATGCTATGGTTTCTGTACTTTTTCATTTGGGTTCTCCCTGTGTATTTGGTATATTAAACCGGATTTTTCCTGTTTTATCCTTTGGCGGTTTTTAATCTATCATATTATAAGAAGGTTATTGTGTCAAAGGATTCTTGATGGAAAATTTTTCAGGTGCGGAACAGGCGGCATTTTTATTCATGATATAACAAATAAATTTATTATTTTTGAAAATAATATTTACATAGCAAGGAAAATATGATATAGTAAGATTGCGATTGGGCAGGAGTCAATGCGGATTAGGTTCCGTATGACCGGGCAGGTACGGTGGGCAGGCCGTACCTGCCATTCTTTTTGTGGAGGGCTACGGCAACGACAATCCGGGCGCGGATGCTCATGTGCGGTAAAGTAACACACAATAATTTGATAGACGGCAGCTTCTATTCCGAGTGCCGGATACAGCTATTCTTGATAACTGTATCTGGCAATTTTATTCCCGCGAGCAACGAGCCAAGTGGCTGCTTGCAGACATTTGGCGACTGCCGCGAGGGTCAAATACCCCGCTGCTCTGCAGCGCTGCAAGTTTGATACCCCGTTGCTTGCAGCGGGGTTTTTGATTTTGCAGGTTGACTATGAGCGCATAGGTGCTATAATGTACTTGTACATTAAGTACAATTTGATAACAAAGGCGGTGAGTTATGGAAATCATTATCAGCAATAATTCGAATAAGCCGATCTATGAGCAAATCACGTCGCAGATAAAAGCAATGATAATGAGTGGAGAATTGCAAGCCGGAGACACCATTCCCTCAATGCGTTCACTGGCAAAATCTATTCATGTTAGTGTAATTACCGTCCAAAAAGCATATGAGGATTTGCAAAGGGACGGTTTTATCGAAACGACTGTCGGCAGGGGGAGTTTTGTATCGGCACAAAACAAAGAATTTTATCAAGAGGAACAACAACGTATTGCGGAAGAACATTTACAGGCAGCCGCAGAGATTGGACGAATGAGTAATATTTCTCTTGAAAAATTAACAGAACTGCTGGCTTTATTCTATCAGGAGCTTCCTGTATAATTCAAGTATAGGGAATTCCAAGAAAGAAGGTTGAGAA
>CAJUMD010000138.1 GCA_910587275.1 uncultured Kineothrix sp. | reverse complement strand
TTTTTGCCATCAGGTTTGAACAGATGCCGGCAGGGGAAGCACAGGGAGGCAGGGAGAAACCGGGCAGGGGTCCCCGCTCCTGGCTTTTGCGTCCGCACTCACCCACGAACATAACATTTCAGGCTGAAATGTTATGCCCGCACCTGTCCCGTTCCCTCAATGGTATATTTATAGGAAGTCAGTTCCTTTAAGCCCATGGGTCCCCTGGCGTGGAGCTTTTGGGTGCTGATACCGATTTCCGCCCCGAAACCGAATTCAAATCCGTCCGTAAACCGTGTGGAGGCATTGACGTATACGCAGGCAGCATCCACTTCCTTTAAGAAACGCTGTGCATTTTCCTTATGTTCCGTAATGATTGCCTCCGAATGCTTTGTATTGTACCGGTTAATATGGGCAACCGCTTCTTCCAGTCCGGAGACTACCTTTATGGACAGGATGTAATCCAAATATTCTTTCCCATAGTCCTCCTCTGCCGCCGCCACTGCATCCTCCACCAGCGCACATACCTGCTCATCCCCTCGCATTTCCACGTTTGCATCCTTTAAGGCTTTGGCAAGCCTTGGAAGAAAACGCTCTTTCACCGCCTCATGGATAACAAGCGATTCGCAGGAATTGCATACACCGATGCGCTGCGTTTTCGCATTCAGGATAATGGGCAGCGCCTTATCCAAATCCGCATATTCATCCACATAGATATGGCAGTTTCCGGTTCCCGTTTCAATGACCGGAATGGTACTGTTCTCCACCACGCTCCGTATCAGCCCTGCGCCACCGCGCGGAATCAGCACATCCACATATCGGTCCAGTTTCATAAAACGGGACGCCACCTCCCGGTCCGTGCTTTCGATAAGCTGAATGGCATCCCCACTAACATGGCATTCGTTTAACGCCCTGCGGATGGATGCCGTTACCGCCGCATTGGAATTAAGCGCATCGCTCCCTCCTTTTAAAATCACGGCATTGCCCGCCTTAAAGCACAAACCAAAGGCGTCTGCCGTCACATTCGGACGGGATTCGTATATGATTCCGATTACGCCAAGCGGCACCCTTACCTTGCGGATGGACAAACCATTGGGACGTTCAAAGGCATCCAGCACTTCCCCCACCGGATCTTCCAGCCCTGCAATCTGGCAAAGTCCCTCAGCCATCGCCCGAATCCTATCTTCCGTCAGGCGCAGTCTGTCTACCATTCCGGAATGCATCCCGTTTTCTTCCGCCTTACGGATATCTTTGCCGTTTTCCTGTAAAATCATTTCCGTATCATCCGTAAGCTGCCTGGCAACCGCCCGCAGTACCTGGTCTTTGGTTTTGGCAGACAGCCTTTGCAATTCGTACTTTGCCGCCGATGCCCTCTGTCCCATGGCTTCCAAATCAATTTCCTTTTTTATTTTCCCATCTTCCATGGCTGATCTCCCGCCTTTCCCTTCCTGCTTTCCTTTTCTTTGTTCCCTTACCGCTTTCATGGTTTCAAAATTATATAAAATTATATATAAAAAATCCGTTCCCATCAAGACCCAATTGCAATTCCGTAAAAACAACATCATCCAGTAATATTCCCATATTCACATTTATTTGTGCTTTTTAATAAACGGGCTAATGTTGTATGCTATTATTTGTTCATGAGGATGCACAACAAATTGCAGTAGGAGGTATGATTTTGACAGATATTCATGAAAGAATCAAAGATTTAAGGGAAGAAAACCATCTGAAACAACGGCAGGTCGCCGACTATCTTGGGATATCACAACAGGCGTATTCCTATTATGAACTGGATAAAAGGGAGCTTCCGTCCCGTCATGTGGTAAATTTGGCAAAACTTTATGATGTCAGCACGGACTATATTCTCGGTATGGGACCGACCCCCACCGGTTCCTATGACGTGAATGCCCGTTTCGTTCAGGGACACTCCTTAAAGGATGTCCTGATTAGTTTAGGGAAATTAAACAGGGACAACCGGCAGGAGCTAATGAAATACCTGTCCTACCTTAACAGCACACAGGAAAAAGACCAATAAAATATTTTTAACGGGCAGGAAAAATGTCTTCCCTGCCCGTGTTATCCGCCAAAACGAATGCCGTTTTCCGTCATTACCAAATCCATCTTCCAATCATAACGTTCCGCAGGAACCGTTTCCGCCACCTGGAAGTCAAAACAGATTCCCATCCGCACCATCCCCGTATGCCTCCCCAGGTACCGGTCATAATATCCGCCCCCGTAACCGATGCGGTTCCCGTTTTTGTCAAACACGCTTCCGGGCAGGATCATCAGACCGGTTTTCCCGTCTTCCGCAAACAGCCTGTCCCCGGATTCCGGCGGTTCCGGGATTCCATGGTATCCCGGCTCCAGTTCTTCCAAAGACAGAATCCGGTAAAACTCCATTTGGCGTTTTGCCGGCGCCGCTTCCACTACCTTCGGACAGTACACTTTTTTCCCGTCTTTCAACGCCTGTCCCATAAGGAAAAACGTATCCGCCTCGCTTTTATAACCGGCATAGCACAACAGACATTCCGCGCTGCGGTACGCCGGATGTCCCATCACCAGCCGTGCAATCCGACAGCTTTTTTCCGCGCGTTCCAAGGGCGGCATGGCATCCCGAAACGCCAGCATCCGCTTCCTAATGAGTGCCTTTGTTTCCATACTTTTCCCCCAAATTCGTAATGGAGCCGTCCGCTTCCCGTATATCGATTTTGTCAAGCTGTCCCCGCAGATTCGCCCTGACACTTGCCACATATTCGCTGCGCAGCGCCGCCTGCTCTTTCTTTTCCGCCTCTGTCAGCCCTTCCGCCTGCGATTTCCGGTATAGCTCGTTAATCCGCTTTATCTTGCTTTCCATGTCCGCCATACATCCGTTTCCTCCCTAACTTTCATGCATATGCTCCACAAATTCCGGCAAATCAAAATACGTTTCCCGGTTTCCCACAAACAAAGTCCCTATGTTCTGCCCGTCCAAGATGCGGTGCAGCACTTTTATGTCCTTACTGTTGGCTATCACCATGTCAATATTGGAGCTGGTGGCAATCTTTGCCGCGATGAGTTTGGTATTCATACCCCCGGTCCCCACATCGCTTCCTGTGGAAGGTTTGCCCATTTCCATCAATTCTTCGCTTAATTCCTCCACCACCTCGATAAATTCCGCCTGCTCGCATTTCCTTGGATCGTCCGTGTACAGACCGTCAATATCGGAAAGCAGGATGAGCAGATCCGCCCCCACCAGCGCCGCCACAATGGCGGACAGACTGTCGTTGTCACCAAATTCAATCTCATACGTGGCAACCGTATCGTTTTCATTGACGATGGGAATAACCCCCAGCTTAAAAAGCTCGGAAAAAGTATTGTGCGCATTATACCGGTTTAAATTGTCCACAATGGTATTCTTCGTCATTAGTATTTGGGCTGCCACCTGGTTATATTCCGCAAATATCTTCTGATAGGTCATCATCAGCCTCGCCTGTCCTACCGCCGCACACGCCTGCTTGACCGCAATCGGACTGTCGCCGGGATGCTTCATCTCCGAAATATGTACCGCCTTCTTTCCCACCGCAATGGCGCCCGACGTAACCAGGACCACATCCTTGCCCCGGTTACGCATATCGCACAGTTCCCTTACCAGCACATCCAGCTTCGTATAGTCCAAATCTCCCGTTTCCGGATGCTGGAGGGAGGAAGAACCGATTTTCACCACAATCCTTTGTTTGTTTTTTAAATTTTCCCTGAAATTTTGCTTTTTACTGTCCATGACTTTCTTCCGTCCGTTTCTTTTCATTCCTGTTCTTTTTCATTCCCGTTTTTTACTCCCGCATCCTCCTCATTCCTGCATCGGACGGTACTGCTTGGCAATCTGCTCGGCAATCCGTATTCCGTCCATTGCCGCCGAAGTAATTCCCCCCGCATAACCGGCACCTTCCCCGCAGGGATACAGCCCCCTGATTTCCGACTGTCCCGATGCGTCCCTGTGAATCCGTACCGGGGAAGAAGTCCGGCTCTCAATGCCGGACAAAAGCGCCTGCCCGGAAGAAAAACCGTCCATGGTCCGCCCGAAGGCTTCCATCCCTTCCACAAACGCACGGTTTAACGCTTCCGGCAGAATGCGGTGAACCGGTGCATACTTCCACTGTCCCTTAATCTGCGGCGTAAATTCCGCCGTATCCCCGTCCGTTTGGCATACCTGCCTTCCCGAACCGTACTCCCCGCAGCCGCCAAGCGCAGTCTGCCCCGTGCCGGATGCGGCAGGCGGGCTCATACCAAATGCAACAGCCGGACTCATACCGGATGCGCCAGCCGGGCTACCGGATGTTTGCGCTTCTCCCCCGCCGCATACCGCACGTTTAAAATCCCCGTAACGCTCCACCGGCACTTTACCGTCTCCCACTTCAAACGCCTTTTCCTCCAAACGCCTTTGGAACGCCAGACCGCCCAGCGGATGGGTGCTCCCGTAATCCGTTGGCGTTACGGATACTACTACCGCGCTGTTTGCATTTTTCCCGTCCCTTGCGCGGTAGCTCATGCCGTTCACCGCCAGCCTGCCTTCTTCCGAAGATGCGTTGACCACATAACCGCCCGGACACATGCAGAAAGAATAAACCCCGCGCCCTTCGCCCGTCTGCGCCGTCAGCTTATAAACCGCCGGAGGGAGATTCCGGGGGTTGGCGGTTCCGTACTGGGAGCGGTTCACCATTTCCTGCGGATGCTCCACGCGCAGCCCCACCGCAAACGCCTTTGCCTCCATAGGCACCCGGCTGTCATAAAGCATTTGGAACGTATCCCTTGCACTGTGCCCGATGGCAAGCACTACCGTTCCCGTTTCCAGCCGTTCCTGCACGCCCTTTCCCGCAACCGCCAGGATGCCTGTGACCCTGCCGTTTTCCGTAAGCAGCTTCGTCATCTTCGTCCCGAACCGCACTTCCCCGCCATGGGCGAGAATGGTCTGCCGCATGTGTTTCACCACATTCACCAGGATATCCGTTCCGATATGCGGCTTTCCTTCATATAAAATGGACGCCGGAGCGCCTGCTTCCACAAAAATCCGCAGCACCTCACGGTTTCTTCCTTCTTTATCCTTTACCAGCGTATTCAGCTTTCCATCGGAAAAAGTGCCGGCGCCGCCTTCGCCGAACTGTACGTTACATTCCGTATCCAGTACACCGTCCTCCCAAAAGGATTCCACCGCACTGCACCGTTCCTCCACCTGCCGCCCCCGTTCCAAAAGCACCGGACGGTAACCGTGGAGCGCCAGCATATACCCGCAAAACAGCCCCGCCGGACCGGTTCCCACAATAACCGGACGCCCGGAAAGTTCTTTTCCGCCGGAAGGGGGAAAACGGTATGTTACCGGTTCCACGCGGCTTACCGACTTATCCTTACACCGTTTTAACACCGCCTGTTCCTCAAGCCCCGTCACATCCACCGTGTAACTGAGAAAAATTTCCGGTTTCTTACGGGCATCCACGGAGCATTTCACCGTCTGCCAACGGAAATCCGCCTGTTCCTCAAGCCGCAGCTTCTTCCTGATTTTCTTTTCCAATACCGCTTCCACTTCTTCCGGTCCGTACTCCGGTTTTATGGAAATCTGACTGATGCGAATCATGGTTCCATCCTTTCTAAACTTATTTTTTTCTTTGGCCCGCGGGAATCAGACACGCCCAAGCGCCGCACAGGTTCCGGCAATATAACCGCTCGTCCACGCCCACTGCAGGTTATATCCCCCGCACCTTCCGTCCACATCCAAAACTTCCCCCGCAAAATATACGCCCGGTTCTTTTCGGGAGGAAAGGCAGTCCGACACTTCCGCCATGTCCACCCCTCCTGCCGTCACCTGTGCATGTTCAAAAGAATTTGCCGCCGCCACATGCACCCGCAGCTCCCGGTAGGAGCAAAGCAGTTTTTCCAGTTTTCTTTCCCCTATTGCCTCCGCAGGTTCTTCCGGTTTTAATCCTGCCAGCTTCACCAGCAACAGGTTCACCTTCTTATTTGCCATACCGAGCAGAAATTCCTCCACGGTCTTTCCCTCCCTGTACCGCAAACGTGCGGCACACAGACTGGCATATTCCGGCTGCCCCATATGGGGGAAGAAATCAACGGAAACCGTCACACCCCTTTTTTCCCTTAACAAATATGCCGCCTGACGGCTGAACTGGAACACGGGAATACCGGAGATACCGTAATCCGTAAACTGGAGTTCCCCGGTTTCTTCCTGAATCCGCTCCCCCAAAGCGCCTTTCTTCCCCGTCCATGCTTCCCCCGCCTTCCCCTTTGCCGGACTGCCCTTGACATCCCCGCAGGCATACAGCGTAAGCCGCGCCTCACACCGGACACCGGCAACCGATTTAAAAAAGGAATCGCTGCACCGTAGCTGTACCAACGCCGGAACCGTCGGCACCACCCGGTGCCCCAGCTTTTGCGCCAGCCCATATCCGCTGCCGTCCGAGCCGGTCTTGGGAGCCGCGCAGCCGCCGCAGGCTATAATTACGGCATGATAGCCGCCGTCTTCGTAAAACGGCTCCAAAAAAAACCTTGTGCCGCCATGTTCCCTTTTTCCTTCCCGTTTTCTGATTCCCGACACGTCTGCCGATACCCTGGTTTCCACATTCCGCCTGCCAAGTTCCAGCCGCAGGATATCGGACACCGTGGAAGCCTGTTCCGACCACGGATACAGGTACCCCCGTTTCTCCTTTACGAGCATTCCCGCCCCTTTAAAAAAATCCACGGCTTCCTCCACGGAAAACTGCCGGAAAAAACCTTCCAGTCTGCGGGCATCCGCCCCTAAACGCCCGTTTCCGTAATAATAATCCGCGGAAAAATCCCGATTGGAAAAATTGCACTTCCCGTTTCCCGTCGCCAGCAGTTTCCTGCCCACGCGGTCATTTCTTTCATACAGGGTAACGTCCGCCCCGCTCCCTGCCGCCGCAAGCGCCGCCATCATCCCTGCCGCGCCGCCCCCAATCACCGCTACCCTTCCCACAGACATTCCCTCCTTATGTACCGACTCCAAAACAGTTTCCAAGCATTGAGATTATAGCATATATCCGGCCGGTTCACAATGACATTGTTCCCAATATGCGTAACCGCAGCAACAGTTTGGCCGGTATCGAGCCGTTTACCTTGTTTCCGCAGACAGAGCAATAAATCCACTCTGTTTTCCCGCTCATTTTCTATTTTCCTCCTGTTAAGGCATTTTCAACCGCTTTCTTTATGACAGTGCTTGAATTTGTCGC
>CAJUMD010000137.1 GCA_910587275.1 uncultured Kineothrix sp. | reverse complement strand
CTAATTCCCCCATGAATGGGGGTCAGGGGGTTGAGGTGTCGAAGACACTTTTTTAGGAATATGCTTTCCAACTCAATTTGTACTGTATAAAATGCACAAAAGAGGAAGGAAAAGGGTTGAAATGCATATGTATTATGTTAAAATATAAATGTGTACATGGAGACGTTTTGTACAAGTTGCCCCATGCGGAAAAGAAGACGCGGCATCGGGAAATGAAAAATGGGGAAATTAGGGGATTTTATGCCAAGGAGGAGAATTAGATGAGTGTGGAAACGGATGCTTTGGTTTATACAAATGAGAACTGTATCGGGTGCAATAAGTGTATTTCGGCATGTCCGGTGCTCACCGCGAATTATGCGGTGGAGGAAAACGGTTCCAATAAAATTGTGGTGGACGGGAAAGCGTGCATTAGCTGCGGGGCATGTTTTGATGCCTGTGAACATGAAGCGAGGAGTTTCCGGGATGATACCGAACGTTTTTTTGAGGACTTAAAAAGGGGGGAGAAAATATCCCTGCTGCTGGCGCCGGCATTTTTGGCAAATTATCCGAAGGAGTACGCATCGGTGCTGGGCGGACTGAAGAATTTGGGTGCAAACCATATCATCAGCGTGAGTTTCGGGGCGGATATCACCACATGGGGGTACATTAAATATATTACGGAGCATAATTTTACGGGAGGGATTTCCCAGCCCTGTCCGGCGGTGGTCGGTTATATCGAGAAATACGTGCCGGAGCTGATTCCAAAGCTGGTACCCATCCACTCTCCGCTGATGTGTGCCGCCATTTACGTGAAGAAGTACATGAAGCTGCCGGATAAGCTGGCGTTTATCAGCCCGTGCATTGCGAAGAAAAGCGAAATCGAAGACCCGAATACATATGGCTATGTTTCCTATAACGTGACGTTTGAACACCTGATGGAATATGTGCGTAAACACAATATCAAGGGACCGGATGTTTCGGATGAAATCGAGTACGGTCTTGGCTCCATTTACCCGATGCCCGGTGGGTTAAAGGAGAACGTGTACTGGTTCTGCGGGGAAGAAGTGTTTGTGCGTCAGGTAGAGGGTGAGAAACACATGTATGAGTTTTTGGAGGATTACCGTGAAAGGGTGCGGAAAGGGAAACCGCTTCCTTTTATGGTGGATGCCTTAAACTGTGCCAACGGCTGTGTGTACGGTACGGCAATCGAAACAGGGAAAGCCGGGAACGACGACAACCTGTATGCTCTTTGGGAAATCAGGGAAAAAAGCAAGCGCAGCGGCGTGAATCATCCTTTTGCGAAGGGTCTGTCCCCGAAACAGAGACTGCGCAAGTTAAACAGCCAGTTCTCAAAGCTGGATATCCATGATTTTATCCGGAAATATACCGACCATTCCAAGGAAATCATCATAAAGAAGCCCAGCGAAACGGAATTGGAGGAGATTTTCCGGAGCATGGAAAAAGGGACGGTGCAGGAAAAGAAGATTAACTGTTCCGCATGTGGCTATGAAACCTGTGCGAAGATGGCAAAAGCGATTTACAACGGCTGTAATACGAAGACCAACTGCCTGCATTACATGAAGAACACCATTGAAATCGAAAAGGAAACGGCAGAGGCGCTTTCCAAAGAGATGCAGGAAAAGAACGAAATCATTGAACGGAAAAACAGGCAGATATCCGATTTGGTGGAAGAAGTCAGCCAGGATTTTGAACTTTTGGATAAATCCATCCATGAGATGGCGCTTGGAAACAGCAACAACGCGGAAGAAAGCACCGGCATTAACATGCTGATGATGGAAGTGGTGGAATTCAGTGAGCAGTTAAAAGGCTCGCTGGAAATCATTGAGACGCTGACCAACAGCCTGCAGAGTAATAACGAGGAAATCACCAACGTGGCGGATGAGACGAACCTTTTGTCGCTGAATGCCAGCATAGAGGCAGCACGTGCGGGAAGCGCGGGCAGGGGCTTTGCGATTATTGCGGAGAACATTAAGAAACTGGCGGATTCCTCTAAGGACACGGCGGCGGACAGTGAAGCGAACCAGGCGAAAATAGGGGAAGCCGTGGAGACACTCATGGCAAAGGCAGACCAGTTAATCCAAATTATCGACGGCGTAAACCAAAGGGTCATGAGTTTAGCGGCAGCCACGGAGGAAATCGCTGCGGCAACCACCGAAGTAGGGGAAGTGTCCACCAAATTAAAGGGAAAAATGGAAGAACTGGTTCAATAACCCAGTTCTTCCG
Organism: uncultured Kineothrix sp.; assembly: GCA_910587275.1. GTDB lineage: Bacteria > Bacillota > Clostridia > Lachnospirales > Lachnospiraceae > Kineothrix. The sequence continues at coordinate 5,167 of CAJUMD010000137.1, read as the reverse complement.
CCACAAAATATACCTTAATCCGTCCTTTGATGCCGCTACGGCGCGTAATGACAATCTGGTTGCACATACAGTCGGGGGAAAGGCAGTCATTGCAGTAGCCGGCGGCATTGCAGGGCGTTTGGCGGTTTAGGCGTTTGGCATTGGGCGGGGAAGCGAAATTGCGCACCCTTTCAAGCCCTGCCGCGATATCGGTGACGATTTTGTTCATGCCGACGACCAGGACGACGTTTTGCGGTCCGTGGATTAAACATGCCACGCGGTTGCCGGTGCCGTCGATGTTGACCAGCTCACCGGTCAGGGTAACGGCATTGGAACTCATCAGGTAATAGTCGGAAAGGACTGCCTGTGCATACAGTTTCCGGCTTTCTTCCGGTGTGGAAGCGCTAAACCGGTCGATAAGCCGGTAGTTTCCGTTTCGGATCCGGTCCATCAGGCCGGATTCTTTTATGGATTCGCTCCCGCCCCATGAAATGGTACTGTTTTCGGGAATGGACGCGAGAATGGCATCCACGCAGGATGCGCGGTCCTCAAAAAAGTATCCCTCCATCCCCCTTTGTTCCAGATTTCTGATGATGGTTCCGGTGGCTGTCTGAAAGGCAGCTTGTTTGTGTGTCATGTGGTTGGCCTCCTTTTGGTTTTCTTCCTGTAATGTAATTATAACTGATTTTGGCGTGCATGGGAAGGGGAATACCGTCCGGAAAGCGGGAAAGGCATTCCGCAGGGATGCCCCTTACGGCACATACGGATTCATGAAAACGGGATGGGACTGCGCAAACCACCCGGGACGGACGCGGTAAGGCAAGGCTGTACGAATCGCTCTGCAGATTAAATTGCAGGAAAATAAAGGAATATGTGTCGAATATTGCCTATATTTGGAATAAAATATGGAATTATGAAATAAATAATATTTTTTTAGAAAAAAGTGTTGACAAATGCGGTAAAGGTGACTATAATAAAGACATAAACAAAAGAATTCACATAGATGCAACAAAATACAAAAGAAAGGGAGGTACGGACCACCGAAAACTTAAGCTAATTCATTCATTTAAGGTACAAAAGAATGAATAAACCAAAGAAGTCGTAGTCGAGTACATAGGAAAAGGTAACGAGCAGCAGAAGATAACAGTTAAGCAGTATAGCAAGGAATGAGTTTATCAGCCGTTACAGTACGGTAGTACAAAAGAGAAATGGAAAGGGTACGAAAGAGAAAAATGAATATTGGAATAAACTAATGATTGGAGGTATAGGCCATTGGATAGCATAGTTTAGAAGCGGGTATTAATCGGAAAGGTTAATGCCCGCTTTGTTGGTGCGCCTGGCGGCGCATGTCACTAATGGATGAAAGTTCCTAATCCGCCCTGGCAGGGGGAAGGATACAGTCAAAACCAAGGGTGTTCTTTCATGGTAATGCCCGTGATTAACGCGGGGGGAATCGGGAGGAAGGCGGAGGCCGGTGAACAGTCATATGGGTTATAATGCGCCTTTTTGCAGTTTATGTGGATGCTTGAAAAAACAGGTTCTTTAGTATAATTCGGTTTTTGACAGATACCCGGAAGCAGACGGAATATTCGGCTGTATTTTCCGTGAAATATCAGGAGGTAGATTTAATGGGAGACATTTATACCGGACCATATGAATGTCTGGAAGTATTTGCAAAATCCCTGGAAGGGAAAACGGGAAAGGTAGTGGTGGCAGATAAGGGCGGAAAGCAGGAAAGCTACCCCGCAGGCCGCAGCCATTACCGGTTGCTTAAGATTCCGCTGGAGAAAGAGTCTCAGTATGATGTGGCTTTGGAAAACTGTGAGGTCAGTATCTGCTATCTTTCGGAAAGGGAAGACATCATGCAGGCAGGAGTGTGTTTCCTTGAGTGGGAACGGGGTGTCTGGGTGGCGGCATCGGATTTGGGAAAGTGGTATCAGACGCCTGTCCGTGAACAATATCATTTTTGCCCATATAAAAATTGGATTAATGATCCTAATGGGTTGTGCTGGTATCAGGGATATTACCATATGTACTATCAGGCGAATCCCCACTCCCAAAAATGGGATCAAATGTATTGGGGGCATACGGCCAGCAGGGATTGTATCCATTGGGTGCATCTGCCTTATGTGTTACAGCCGCAGGAAGAACTCCTGGATTCCGAGGATGGAAAAGGGGGCGCCTTTTCGGGCAGCGCAGTGGCACTGGATGACAGGATTCGTTTTTACCTGACCCGGCATATTGGGCCTCAGGAGGACAGCGAAGAAGAAACCAGGCAGTATCAGACAATGGTGGAGTCAGGCGACAGTATCCGTTTTGGGGAGGAAAAATTGATCATCGAAAAGCCGGATGAAGGGTTTTCCTTTAATTTCCGCGATCCAAAGGTAATATGGCATGAGGGATGCTGGCAGATGGTAATCGGGACCCGTGTAAACAATATCCCTTCGGTAGCCCTTTATAAGTCTGATGACGGGGTAAACTGGGATTATCATGGGATTCTCCTGCAGGAAAGGACAGAAGGCGTCTATACTTTTGAATGCCCGGATTTTTTCCCGCTGGATGGGGACATGGTAGTGGTAGGCGCATGGATGCTCTATTCAGATGAACAGAGGAGATACCAGCCTACTTATTATTACATAGGAAGCTGCCGGGATGGGAAATTTGAGGCAAAGCAAACGGGCTTGTACGATTTTGCGGGTAATTTTTATGCAGTGCAGTCCTTTGAGCATGAAGGAAGACGGATTGCAATCGGATGGGTTTCGGATTTCTACAATGAGCATGAGCCGGAGGCCAACGGCGCCAACGGCAGCATGTCCATACCGAGGGAGCTGCATATCAAGGAAGGAAAATTGTATCAGAAGCCAATCAGGGAGATTTATCAGTTGAGAGGAAAATGTTACTGCAGTGTCAGCAGGCAGGATGTCTGCCTGAAGCATTTAAACCGGAATTCGTATTATGTAAGCATTGATTTCTCCCTGGACACTGACTTCGAAATCCTTTTGGGTAAAGATGGGGATGCGGAAATTAAGCTGCTGCGGAAGGGAAAAGAACTCAGGATCGCAACGCAGGGAGTAAACTCTCATTTTGTAAAATGTGTGACACAGGTGGAGAGGTTAGAAAAATTGGAGATTTTTGTAGACCATAGGCTTGTGGAAGTATTTGCGAATGAAGGTGAAAAAGCAGGGACGAAACTATTTTACCACGGGAAAGACGGGATTTTTCAGGCACATTTTGATTCGGAAGAATACGTGGAAGAAATAGAAGTATATGAAATGAAAGGGATATGGTGATAAGGTTTCGGAGATTTGCAATATTCCCGGAATTGTTTCGCAAATCCAAGAAAAAAAGGAGGTTGAAACACGAGCGAATGCGCCGGATGCCGGCAGGGGAGGCAGGGAGAAACCGGACAGGGGGTTGTGCTCCTGACTTTTCCTGGTTATCAAAAAATGTAATGCCGTATCATAACATTTCAGTCTGAACTGTTACGCGGTTTTGTCGATTTCTATATTTTTATATGGAAAAATCGAGGCAGATAGGTTATGATAACTATATATTGTCTTTGCGGCCGAACCCCTGGGGCGTGTTTGGAAGATGCGTTTGGGGGCGGGGATGCATGAAGCGTACTTTTGTTTTTATAGGAGAATTGTATGGGTAAAAAGAAAGAGAAAGATTTTGACAGTGATGAGAGACGTATATATAGAAGAAAACGGAGAATCCGTAACCAGATCATTGCGTATGTGGCAGTGGTGGTATTTGCCGCGGCAATCGTGACGGGGGCGGTGTTTGGAATCCGTGAGGTGGCGAAGCTCCTTGCGGAGAAGAAGCAGGCGGATGAACTGGCGAAACAATTGGAGGATATGGCGGAGGGGGAAGACGTGGCAGTGGAACCGCCGGTTACCGTGACAGAGCCGGAAACCGAACCTGTGGAAGAAGTGGACTGGCTGGAAGAAATGGTGGCGTCCTCCATTGCGAACATGCCGCTGGAGGATAAGGTGGCAGGATTGTTTTTCGTGACGCCCGAGGCCATTACAGGGGTATCCCAGGTCATTCAGGCGGGCGACGGGACGAAAGAAGCATTGGATAAATATCCCGTGGGCGGTTTTGTGTATTTTGACCAGAATATACAGGATGAGGAGCAGTTTATACAGATGCTTTCCAATACGATGGGGATGAGGACGGAATATCCCCTGTTCCTTGCGGTGGATGAGGAAGGCGGTGAGGTAAGGCGGGTTGGAAAGAGCAGCATTGAAGTGGAAGAAATCGGGGACATGGCGGATATCGGTGCCGAAGGGGATACGATGAAGGCTTATAATGCGGGCGCAACCATAGGGTTTTACCTGTATAAGCTGGGGTTGAACGTGGATTTTGCGCCGGTAGCGGATATTGTGGCAGACCCGTCCGCTTCTTTTATCGGGAAGCGGTCTTTCGGCGGCGATCCTGCATTGGTGGGTGATATGGCTGCGGCAATGGTGACGGGGCTGCAGGAAAACGGAGTCAGCTCCTGCCTGAAGCATTTTCCGGGTATTGGGTCCGTATCTGCGGATACCCATGACGGCAAGGCGGTTTTGGAGAAAAGCCTGGATGAATTAAGGGCATCGGAGTTTGTGGCTTTCCGTACCGGTATCGAGGCGGGAGCCGATTTTGTCATGGTGGGGCATGTGTCGGCGCCCAATATCGTGGGGGACGATACGCCCTGCTCCATGTCAGGGGAAGTGATTACCAATCTGTTGCGTGGTGAACTGGGATATAACGGAATCGTTATTACGGATGCCATGAACATGGCAGCGGTTACGGAGTCCTATACGGCGGATGATGCGGCGGTCAGGGCGTTACAGGCAGGGGCGGATATGGTGCTCATGCCGGATGACTTTGAACTGGCGTACCAGGGCGTGTTGAAAGCCGTGCAGGAAGGGGTAATCCCGGAAGAACAAATAAATGAGTCGTTAAAGCGGATTTACCGCGTGAAATTCAGGAACCGGATTGATGCGGAAGGCAATGTAGTGGATGTGGTACCGGGTAGTACGGAAGGGGAAGCCGGTGCAGAGGGCACGGAAGAAGGACAGAATACGGATGGGGAACCGGCAGGGGACGGAGCAGAGCCGGGGGAGGCACAGCAGCAGTAAACGGGAAGCGGAGAGGCTGTAAATTTTTCTGTGTCTATGGAGGAAAAATCCTTCCGGTAAAATTC
>CAJUMD010000136.1 GCA_910587275.1 uncultured Kineothrix sp. | reverse complement strand
CATACAAATCCGTCATCGGCTGGGACAGTACGTCTTCCCCGGAGGTATCCGTCAGGACCCATGCTTCAAATCCGGTTGGGTCCGCACCCGCTTCCCCTGTTGTTTCCGGTGCTTTCAGGGCTGCCAGGGCTTCATTTACGGCGGTGCCTTTTTCGTAGGAGGCGGAAATGATTTCGGATTTTTCGTTGCCGTTTTCATCGAAATACCTGGTGTGCCATGCGACCTGACAGTTGTTGTATTCCGCCTCGGCGGAAAGGTATGCATAGTTATTGACCTGTATGGTTCCGTCCAAGGGGGCTTTCAGTTTATAACCGGAAAAACCTTCCGTCCTTGCATCTTCCGGCAGCGGAAAAGTATCCAGCACTTCTTGGAAAGTGGTTCCTTTGGCGGTGAAGAAGGGAAAGACGGCGGTCTTTATTCCGTTGTCCTTTGTCATGTAGGTAAGCGTGATGTTGGCACAGCCTTTATCATAGCGGGTATAAATATAAAAGGTTCTGTCCTCCGGGCCTTCAAACAGCAGTACGGAATCTTCGTCGATTTCCCGCATATGCAGGTCGCCGTATTCCCATACCGCAGTCAGGCCTTCCATTGGCTGGGGCAGGGAGATGCCGAGTTCCCTTAAAGTAGTCCGTCTTCCTACATTTTCCACGGTTTGTGAGAACGGTTCCAAGCCATACTGAAAGCTGCCGTCCGCCTGTTTTACCAATCCGTAAAAGGAAATCGTAACATCTTTTACATCCTCCCGGAAAGTGTCCCCTGCTTTTACCCGGTAATACCATGGATAGGTATCGCGCCAGTCTTCCAGGAAACTTTCCGCGTATGCCTTGTTTCCCCTTACATCGGATACGACCAAATCCGTAAGCGTCCACTCGCAGGGATAGGTTTGGTCGGAGATATGGATGGTACCAATATATTCCCCGGTATCGGCATGGTAATCCAGATAAAGCCGGAAAGACGACGAAACATTGGAAACCTGGGGACGGAAATCAGCATATGTTTCGGGAGAGGGATTTTCTTCGTTTACTTTTACTTTTAAGATAATTTTGTCACCCGGACGGACCCACTGCCTGTTTTTGTCAAGGGTGATGTCTTCAATGACGGGCGCTTTGGTATCGTCAAGGTATCCTGCCGGGTCCACCGTGTAGTACCATGGGAATTTTGTCGTATCCCATTCATCCCAAAAATCGGACAGGTACGTTCGGTTTCCGTTTTTGTCGGACAGTTTCAAGGAACTAAGTTCCCATTTTGTGGGGAAGGTATCCCGTGTGATGTTGATTTCCCCGATATATTCCATGGTGGATGGTTCCCACTCCAGACTGGTTTCAAAAGAATAAGCGTCTTGGGAGTCCGGGTAAAAGGTGACACACATCCACGTGGAAGGGTTTTCTTCCGTTACTTTTATCTTTATGGCAACGGTATCCCCCGCTTTTACCATTTGGCCGTTTTTATCGATGGTAATACTTTCAATAACGGGTTTTGCCAAATCATACCCGTCATTGTTTACGGTAAATGTCAGGTCTGCGTCCGGCGCTATTTCATTTGGATAGAAAAAATGAGAGTTATTCTGCGTATAAACAATTATTTGGGTCAGGTCCCATTCTCCCGGATAGGTATCGGCAGTAACGGTATAGGTACCGGTCATTGTCCGGGTGTCTGCATCGTAAGTCATGGCAAGATCCTGCTGTTTTCCGGAATTGCCGCGTGCTGTCAGGCGCATCTCGATTCTTTTTACCGTTATTTGTTCTTCACAGTCCAATTGGGCGGTGTAGGTGACGGTATCGCCGATTCCGGCTTTTCCGTCTCCGCCGGAAGAAGTGGTCTGTATTTGCAGACCGGAAAGGGATACGTCTTCTTCCACGCGTTCATATTGGTAAGTAAAGGGGCAGCGGTATTCGTCTGCATCCCGGGTGGACAAATCAATATAGTTGCCTGCATTATCCTCAACCCTAAGGTGGGAAACATAATAATCCTTCTCGCTATAACCTAAGTCACTGCAGGGAAGTGTCCCCGTATACAGGTTGCCCCCGCTGTGATGCAAAGTTACGGAATTGACGCCGTAGAAGCCGGTTCCGAGAGTAACCTTAATGGATTTAATTCCGCTTTCGGCATCGTATGCCGACATCTTAAAATGCAGGGTATCATACTGGTTCAGGGTTTGGCCGCTTTCTTCCAGTTCGAAGTTTTCGATGACCGGCGGGTTAATGTCATAGGCAGCCGCCATGGGCAGACCGCCGCTGTTTACGTCTGCCGGAAGGTTGGCGGAGACTGTGGTTTCCCTGTTTGCCGCCGCATGTCCCGTTTCCGGTGTATTGCTGTATGGCTGTGCCGCCGTGCCCTGTATTGGAAATACCGATGCCGCAGCGACGGATACTGCCAGTAATATGCCTGTTATTTTTTTCCGGAATTTTTTCATTCCTGTTTCCTCCTTCCAAATAAGAACTTTTTGACTTTTGTTATTCCCGCGGGCAACGAGCCAAGCAGCCGCACTTAAGCGGATATTTGGCGACTGCCGCTGCGGGAATCAATACCCTGCTGCCTGCAGCGGGGTTGTTGACTTTGATTCTGCCGCCTGTGTTCCAATCAGCACTGCATGGATGAGGAGCCGGCGGTCCTCCCGGTCGCTGTAACAGGTGGACAGGGTCAGGATTTTTGCCCCTTCCGGTATCTGTGTTCCTTCCCTGAAATTCCCTTTGCTTTCTTCCACATCCCCAAGATACCTTTGGATTCCGGTATCCTGGGTGAAATCGTATTCGTAGGGCAGGAGCGCATCGGAGAAATCGGTTGCGGCAAAGATTTCATAGGTCAGTGTCTGTTGTGGCGTATAAATGATCACCTGTGTGTTTTCCCGGAAGAAATCCGGGTCGGCAAAGGAATGGAGACCGCTGAACATGGTGCCGTTTTTCATGTTATGCCCATACAGGACGGTGACGGAATCCGAAAAATCCAGGCGGTTGACGGGCTGGGAATAAATGGCTCCCGGAAGCCCCTCTGATAAGTCTGCCGTATGGTCGAGGTAATAATTATCATAAAGGTCTTCCGTATCGCTTTTCTGTAAAACGGGATAGTCAATCACCGTTCCGGGAACGGTAATCCATGCATAGATATCCGGGTTCTGGCCGGTCAGCAGACCGAAATCAATTGTTGTCCTGCCGGATTCGTCCGTTTGCTTTGCCGCTGCGGTTTTGGCAGCCAGGGAACCCGGTACGGTATCCGTACCGGTGGTATTTACGGTTTGCTCCGCATTCCCTGCCTTCCCGGCGTGAAATCCCGCGAAGGAGACGGCAGCGCCGAAGGCAAGGAGGAAAAGGGCTGTCAGGATTCTCTTTTTTTCTAACTTCATCATTTGTTATTCTCCTGTTTTCGGGCTTTTTAGCCTGCCGGTATCCGTACCGGAACCATTCCGGTCTCCGTTGTTTCCGTCAGGGGCTGTTTGCCGTTGGCTGTTGCTTTGGTCCGCCGGCGGGCTTACCCCAAGGTCTTCGCTGGCGTCGTTTTCTTCCCGGTCTTCGCTGCCGCTGCCGTTGTTTTCGTTTCCGGCCGGTGCGCGGTCGATGATAATCACGTAATCGGATGCATGGGAGAAGGAGAGGCTGATTGTACCGTCTGCCCCGATTTCCCCTGCATTGCGGTAAACCAGTTTCCCGGAACTGTCATAATAGTATAAATTCCCGGTACCCCCGGCGTGTCCGCTGCCAAGGTTTAAGGTAAGGTCTGCCCGGAAGCCGAATTCCCCGTTGTGTGTCAGGGAAAGCTGGGTGGAGGGTTTTCCTTCCGCGAGGGAATCCACAAGGGCGGGCGGAATGGCATTCGTACCTATGGTTACTTCCAAATCAATATCCTTCAGGTTGGAGGCAAGGACATCGGTTCCGCCGATGGACCAGCAGTAAGCGCCCATGTCCAGGACGATGTTTACTTCTTTCCCCTGGATGGCTTCCAAAACTTCCTTCGGCACAACCGTTGCCTTTTTCATATCCACGCGGACGGTGCCGCCGTTTTCCGTATGGTTGATTTCGTCTATGATTTTATCAATTTCGTTTTGGGATGGTTTTTCACCGTCCGGTTTGTCCGCAGAACCGTCCTTTGGTTTGGCATCCGCCACAAGGAATTCCCTGTCTGCGGTAATGGTTACGGTTTCCCCTGCCGTGCAGCCTTCCCATAAGATGTCGGTATATGTTTCATTTTCGGTGGGCAGTGTGAAGGGGGAGCCTTTTGGTACGACGATGTATTGGCAGGCACTGTCCGGGTATTTTAAGATGACGGCGCAGTTACGGTATAATGCCCGGAAGCTGACTTTTTTGTATCTGCCAAGGTCGGTTTCCATGCTGCCTGTCCATTCCTGCAAAAGGAGTCCCTCCAGGTGGTTTACATTTTTAAAGGCATTCGTGGCTTCCCCCAGGATGGCGGTATCGGAAAGGTTTTCCCCGTCCATGAGCATCAGCCCGCCTCCGCAGGTGAGCGCCCCGTCTTCCCCGCGGTAGGTATAGGCTGCGTCCACGGTGGTTTTACCCCGGTATACGGCGGTGACATACAAATCCGTCATCGGCTGGGACAGTACGTCTTCCCCGGAGGTATCCGTCAGAACCCATGTTTCAAAATCCGGGGATTCCGGTTGGGCGGGTATTCCTTCCGGTCCTCCCTTTGCTGTCAGGGCTGCCAGCGCTTCATTGACAGTGGTTCCTTTTTCATAGGATGCCGGAATGATATCGGATTTTTCGTTGCCGTTTTCATCAAGATATTTGGTGTGCCATGCGACCTGGCAGTTGTTGTATTCGGCTTCCGCGTAGAGGGAAGCGATATCCCCGACCTGTGCGGTTTCATCCGTCCCGGCTTTTAGTTTATAACCGGAAAAGCCGTCTGTTCTTGCATCTTCCGGCAGCGGAAGGGCATCCAGTACTTCCCGGTAAGTGGATTCTTTGCCGGTAAACTGCGGAATGGTTACGGTTTTTATTCCGCTGTCTTTTGTCATGTAGGTAAGTTTTACATTGGCGCAGCCTTTGTCATAGGTGGCATTAAACAGATAGTACAGATCATCCGAGCCTTCAAATAGCAATACTGTGTCCTCATTGATTGTCTGTGTATTCCAAAGGACGTCTGTCCATATGGCGGTTAATCCTTCGACGGGCTTTGGCAAGGATACGCCGAGTTCTTTTAAGGAGTTCCTTCTTCCCACATTTTCCACGGTTTGGGAAGAAATTTCCGAACCGTATTGGTAACTGCCGTCCTCCTGGAGCGCTAATCCGTAAAAAGTGAATGTGACATTTTTCATATCTTCCCGGTAGGTGTCCCCGGATTTTACCATGTAATACCAGGGGTAGGTTTTTGCAAAGTCTTCCCGGTAACTTTCTATATACGCTTTGTTCCCGCTTTGGTCGGTTACGGATAAATCCGTAAGTTTCCATTCACAGGGATAGGTATCACTGGCTATGGTAATGCTGCCCGTGTATTCTTTGGTATCGGCATTGTAATACAAACCAATTTCAGAGATACCGGAAACATTTGAGACCTGGGGACGGAACGTGGCACAGGCATAGGAGGAAGGGTTTTCTTCCTTTACTTTTACAGTCATGGTGACGGTATCGCCCGGCTGGACCCATTGGCCGTTTTTGTCAATGGTAATGTCTTCGATGACAGGATTTACCGTATCTTTCTGGTCCACATATCCTTCCGGGTCTACCGTGAAATACCATGGACTGTTTGTGGCGCAGTCTGCCGAGAAATCGGACAGTTGTGTCCGGTTGTCGTATGTATCGGAAAGATATATGATGGTAAGGTCCCATTTTGCCGGGTAAGTCGTACTGATGATTTTTATTGTTCCCGTATACTCCATGGTGATTGGATCTAAATTCAGGTTGGCAGTGTAAGCACGTTTTCCCGTGGTAAAGATGGCATCCATTTGGCTGGAAGGATTTTTTTCGTTTACCTTTATTTTCAGCGTAAGGGTATCCCCGGCTTTTACCGTTTGACCGTCTTTGTCCAGGGTAATGCTTTCGATGACGGGCGGCTGGAAATCGTACTCGTTATGGCTGACGGTAAATGTTAAATTGTTATCCGGCTCGATTTTGGCAGGAGAGAAGAGATGAGAGGTGCCATGTACCGCATAGAACCGGACTTGTACCAGGTTCCATTCTGCCGGATAAGTATCGGCGGTAATGGTAAAAGTGCCTGTCACCGTTTGGGTATCGGCATGGTAGACCATGTCTGCGTATTGTCTTTTATATTCGCCGCTTTTTGCTGTTTCAAGAAGCATCTCGGCTTTTTCCCTAAGTTCCATTCCTTCGCAGTCCACATGTGCCGTATAGGTGACGGTATCGCCAATCCCCAAAGTCCCGTCCGCGTTGGATGTGTTTTTCTGTATTTGGAAATTGGAAACGGACAGGGTTCCCTGGTTTGTGAGTGTAAAGGTATAAAGATACGCATACCTGTCTTCGGTCAAAATCGGCGATTCTGTATAATTATTGGCATAATCCTCTACCAAAATCCGGGAAATATAGTAATTTCCTTCGTAACCCAAAAGGTCACGGCAGGAAATCGTTCCTGTATAAAGGTTTCCCCCGCTGTTTTCTAAAGTTACGGAGCGGGAAAAAGAGTAGGATTTATGGTTAATGGTAACCGTAACGGATTTAATGCCGCTTTCCGCATCATATGCCGACATCTTGAAATGGAGGGTATCGTTTTGGTTTAAGGTTTGCCCGTTTTCCTCCATTTCAAAGCTCTCGATGACCGGCTGGTCGATGTCATAAGAAGCCGCCGTGGGCAGTGAGCCGTTAGTTACGTCTGCCGGCAGATTGGCGGAAACCGTGTTTAGCCCGTCTGCCGTTGCAGTTGTATGATTCCGTACTTTTTCCGGCGTGCCGTCGTTGGCTTTTGCCATTCCTGCCGTCGTCGGAAATACCGTTGCTGCGGTGATGGATGCTGTCAGTAAAATTCCCAATCGTTTTTTCCAGGATTTTTTCATCCATGTTTCCTCCTTTACATAAATCATTGGTGCTTGAAGCTGTGTATTTTCGCGGCATTTTTCCTAACCGCGCGCCCCATGCGCCGCTTTGCGGCATATTTCCATTGCATGGGGCTGTGCAATCGAGTAGGGGAAATGTTTTCCTCTACTCCGCGCGTCCCATGCGCCGCTTTACGGCATATTTCCATTGCATGGGACTGTGCATAAAAAAACAGGTGCGGAAGAAACCGCACCTGTTTCCAGTGCCAAAATTCCCCCCTTTCTATGCAATTCATGTGATTCCCCAGGGCAATGAGGAAAACAGCCATGTTTACATGGATATTCGACAAATGCCGCGAGGGTCACATACCCCGTTGCTTGCAGCGGGGTTGTTGACTTTATGTTTTAAAGATTAATTATAAGAAAAACGTATGTATATGCTATAATTATATCTTTATTTGAGGAAAAAGGGAATAGTTTCCAGTATTTTTTTATGTTTATTCCCGCGAGCAACGAGCCAAGTGGCTGCTTGCAGACATTTGGCGACTG
>CAJUMD010000135.1 GCA_910587275.1 uncultured Kineothrix sp. | reverse complement strand
CGTCCAGATTTTCCTTCTCAATCATCTGGTTTGTTTCCGCCACTTCAAATATATTAATCATGTTTCTTTCCGTTCCCTCCGCTGCTGACCGACGCCTTTCCGGCAACTATATCCTGTGCATCTTGTCAAAAATTTCTTCTTTCTGGCACTTGATGATGACGCCGATTTTCTCACCCAGCGTGTTCAGTTCGTCCACGATGTCACCGAAACGCTTTTCCGTCCGGTTCATGTCCACAATCATCATCATGTTAAAGTAGTCCTGTACGATGGTCTGGGAAATATCCAATATGTTAATCTGGTTTTCGGCAAGGTAGGTGCATACCTTTGCGATAATACCTACCGTGTCTTTCCCGACTACGGTAATAATGGTCTTTTTCATATCCGTTACCTTCCTTCCGGGTTGATACACATTCTTATCTTATTCTCACGTTATTTTTATGCTGTTTATGCGCTGTTCCCATGCAAGCCTAAGCAATTTCTATGATTTCCGACATTTCGCTGCGGCTTGCCACGCGTATGGGGAAGTCCCCCGCTTTATAGGCATTGTCCGCCATGGCAATTTCCACCCGCACCGTTTCATACGCTAACTCCGGCAGGTTATTGTCCCTGCTTAAATGCCCTAAAATGACGGTCTGCATATGGTCGTTTAATATCCGCCCCAAAAGCTGTCCCGAAAGCTCGTTGGACAAATGTCCCCGCTTGCCTAAAATCCTCTGCTTCAGGTAATAGGGGTACGGTCCCACCTGAAGCATGTTCACGTCGTGGTTTGCCTCTATTAGCAGGGCATCCATTCCTTTGAGGCATTCCACCGTATAATCGTTATAGCAGCCAAGATCCGTAACAATCCCGATTTTCTTCTTCCCGTGGATAATCCGGTACGCCACCGGTTCCGCCGCATCGTGGGAAATCCGCATGGGATTTAACGTCATATCCTTCACCGTAATTTTCGTATCCGCCTCAATCTCCTGGAACAGCGACTCATCAATTTTCCCCAAAGACGATGTCCTGCGGATGGCATCCAACGTCCCCTTCGTCCCGTAAACCGGTATCCCGTATTTCCTCGCCATCACCCCTAATCCGTTGATATGATCCGCGTGTTCATGGGTGACGAAAATCCCGTCCAAGTCCTCCGGCTTCACGCCCAGCTTCTCCAATCCCTGTACGGTCTTCTTCCCGCTGATTCCCACATCCACCAGGATATGGGTCGTATCCGAGCCGGCATAAATACAGTTCCCGCTGCTCCCACTGGCTATACTGCACATACGCATAACAATATTCCTACCCTTCCACTCTTTACTTTTCTTTACTTCTTCCAGTAAATTTCTATCTTATCCCCGTTGCTTAATGTCTCCATATACTGTGCCTGCCTGCCGTTTAACAGCGTCACCACACTGGAACCGTGCAGCTTGGACAAATCAAAATCAATATAGTCAAACACATCCACAAAGACATACGCAGGTTTGCCTGTCATCGCTATGGGCTTGCCGTTGACAATAACCGCCAATGCCGTGGGGGGCTTTAACGGTTCTGCCGCTGCCTGTCCGGGAAATATGCCTGCCGTATCCGGAATCTGCCCGATTTCAGGCTGTCCTCCGGTTTCCTCCCAGTCCTCTTTGGCATAGGAATCCCATTCCCCGATATCCTCATCCGTCCGCAAGGCATCCGCATTTTTGCCAAACGGAATATTTCCGCCGGGAAGTTCCGGCGGCTTCATCGTCCATTCCACGGAGAAATTTTCGTAAACATAAGTATCCATCTGCGCCTGTTTGTTGTTTACGTATACATGCAGGTTCTTATCCACCAGTACATCCATGAAGTCCGCGATCTGCCGTACCGTATAGTAATTAAGCAGCTCAATGGCATCATTTTCCTTAATATCATAATACCGTGACTGCAGTTGTCCGTTGACGCTGGCAAACTTCGGCAAATCCACCCTCTTTTCGTTCACCGTCACGCTGATAATGCTGCCAAACTCCGGCAGGTCCCCAAGCTCCATTGCCGCAGCTTCCCCTGCGGTGGAGGGCGTCACCTCGATTTTGTCCCCGTTGTGGATGGGGGTATGGATGTCCGCTTCTCTGCCGTTGACGCGGATTTGCGCCGTCTCTCCCAACTGCCCCCTGACAATCCGCGCCTTGCCGTTTACCGTAAAGTTCAGTTCCCTCCCACGGCGCGGGAACAGCCCTTCGTTCGGAAATTCCGCCTGCATCGCCGCATCCACCACTGCCAGCATACTGTTGTCAAACAGTTTCACCCGCTGCTCGTTAAAGAATGCGAAAATAAAGTTGTTGCTCTGTTCATAATAACTTAAGCAGATACCGATGGGGGTAACAAGCAGCGAATCCTTCACCACATTGTCTTCCAAAAATTCCACGGACTGCATCACTTCTTCCCCACGCACCGCCACACGCTCTTTCTGAATCCCAAGTTCCTGCGCCAGCCGGTCGGTATAACCTTCCAGTTTCCCGCCGCCTCCTACCACAAAAACGGCGCTGACCGCTTTCCCGCCGTTTAACTCCTTGATTTTATCGGAAACCTGTACCGCCATGGACTGGATAACCGGGTCCACCACTTCCAAAAGCTCCTCCTTGGAAATGGTTTGGGACAGTCCCATAATATCCTTATAGGCTATTTCCCCGCCGGCCGCCGCTTCCCGTTTGATTTTCTCCGCCGTACCGAAATCCACCAGGCAGTGTTGGGCAATGGTTTCCGTCAGCGCATCCCCCGCAATGGGAATCATGCCGAATGCCGTCACGCTGCCGTCTTTGGTAATGGAGATATCCGAAGTCCCGGCCCCCACATCCACCAGGGCGATGTTCAACATCCGGTACATCTCCGGAATCGCCACCTGTATCGCCGCAATGGGCTCTAACGTCATGTTCGCCACATGGAGTCCCGCAAGCTCCACCGCCTTATACAGTCCGTCCACCACATCATCGGGCAAAAACGTGGCAATCATATCCGCCCCCATCACCCGCGCCTTATGTCCTTCCGGGTTGGACATGGGGTAGCGGTTGATATAATAATGTACCACGGAATAACCCACGCAGTAGAATTTCATGTCCGTATCACTGTCCTGCGTCTGGAACTGCTCATAGGCACGCTCCACCCCCATAGTCGTCAGCTCATAGATATCCTCCTGCGTAATTTCCCTGTCGCTGCCGTATTCATTTTCCACCGAAACATTCACCGTGCGCAGTACACGCCCCGCCGCCGCGATGCAGACATCCGCCAGGGGTATCCCCACCGCCGCTTCCAGTTCTTCCTTTACCTGGCGTATGGTCACTGCCACCTTATGGATATCGTGAATCTGCCCGTCCAGCATGGCACGGGTTTCATGCTCCTTCACCCTTTGCGCCACCACGTAAAAACGGTCGCCGCTTTTATCCTTATAGCCTACCGTCCCCACGATGCTGCGGGTCCCGATGTCCAGTCCGAAAACCATTTGACCCGAAAGTTTTTGCCCTGAAAATTTTTGTCCTGAAAGATTCTGTCCCTCTGTCACAGGTATTCCTCCAATTTCCCATCAATCTGCCGGTATGTATCCGCAAGACTTCCCCCGTTGTCAATAACCACCCTGCAATGCCTGCGGTATTCCTCCTCCGAAAGCTGTTTTTCCAAAATTCCCGTTATTTTTTCCTCGCTGTATGCGCGGGACGCCTTCAGCCGCTCCCGCCGCACCGGTTCCGGCGCGTAAATATACCATAGTTCGTCCACAATGCTTTCATACCCGCCTTCTATCAGAAGCGCCGCCTCGATAAAAAGAAAATCAAGCGTCCCTTCCCTGCGTCCTTCGGCTATGGCGGACAGAATATAGTCTTTCACCGCCGGATGAATCAGCCCGTTCACCTTCTCTAACAGCACACGGTCAGAGAAAATCCGTTCCGCCATCGCCGCCCGGTCAATCCGACCGTCCGGCGCAAGGATTCCCTCCCCCATAAGCCCCAGCAGAGCATGATAACATGCCTGCCCCGGCTCCTTTACTTTATGCGCCACCTCATCCGCAAGAATGATGCGGCAGCGGTATTTTTCCCCGATATAGGACAGCACCCGGGTTTTGCCGCTTCCCACGCCTCCCGTAAAACCGATGACCCTCATGGTACCACCCCTTATTTTGCCTCATACCAGTTGTTTCCGGTATGCATGTCGATTTCCAAAGTGACCGCCAGGTCCGCTGCCGCTTTCATCTCCGTCTCCAAAATCCTTCCCACAGCTTCCGTTTCCTCTTTCGCCGTTTCGATTAACAGCTCATCGTGTACCTGCAAAATCAGCCTGGAACGAAGTCCTTCATCCTTTAGCCGTTTCCACACTTTAATCATCGCAATCTTGATGATGTCCGCCGCCGTTCCCTGGATGGGGGAATTCATCGCCACCCGCTCCCCAAAGGAACGTTGCATGAAATTGCCGGAGGAAAGTTCCGGTATGGGTCTCCTGCGCCCGAACATGGTCGTCACATACCCGTTCTTTTTCGCGTCCTCCACCTGTCTGTCCAAAAACGTCTTTACTCCCGGATAGGTGGCAAAATACTGCTCGATATATTCCGCCGCTTCCTTTTTGGAAATACTTAAGTCCTGGCTCAATCCAAAGGAGCTGATGCCGTACACGATACCGAAATTCACCGCTTTCGCGTTCCTGCGCTGCAAATCCGTCACTTCCGCAAAAGGGGTATGGAACACCTTGGAAGCCGTAATCCGGTGTATGTCCTCGTCCATCTTATATGCCTCAATCAACTGTTCATCCCCCGACATATGGGCGAGTACCCTTAACTCAATCTGGGAATAGTCCGCATCGGTGAACACGAATCCTTCTTTCGGTACGAATACTTTGCGGATTAACCGTCCCAATTCCATCCGCATGGGGATATTCTGTAAGTTCGGCTCCGTGGAACTAATCCGCCCCGTGGCAGTAATCGTCTGGTTAAAATTACTGTGTATCCTTTGGTCTTCTCCGATATATGCCGTCAATCCTTCCGCATATGTGGACTTTAATTTCGTTAAGCCCCGGTATTCCAGTATTTCCGCCACGATTGGATATTCCGGCGCCAGTTTATCCAGCACGTCCGCCGCCGTGGAATAACCGGTTTTCGTCTTCTTGCCGCCCGGAAGCTGCATTTTTTCAAACAATACCTCACCGAGCTGCTTGGGGGAATTAATATTAAAGTCCTGCCTCGCCTTTTGATGGATGCTTTCTTCCAGTTCCGCAATCCTGCCGTTTAAGGCTTCCCCGTAATCCTTCAGTTCACCGGGCTTCACCATAATCCCTTCCCGCTCCATATCATAAAGCACCAGGGACAGGGGCATTTCGATTTCCGTCATCAGCCGTTCCATTCCGGTTTCCAAAAGTTTTTTCCGCAAAACGGGGGCCGCCGTCCATGCCACGTAAACAAGGAAGCAGGCATACTCCGTAAGCTCCCTCCCGTTTTCCTCCGCCGCTTTCTTAAACGTACTTTTCCCGAACCGCTGTATTCTTGACGGAACCGTCAACTCCAAATATTCTGCGGCGATATCCTCCGGCGTGTAATCGCTTTTTAACGGATTAAACAAATATGCCGCAATCAGAATGTCAAACAAACGTTCCGTATGTTCCGTTTTCAGGTACCTGTATTTCTTTTTGATGTCGAACGTCACAAGGAATGTCTTCCCTGCCGCCTCCGCCAGCTTTCCCGTCAGGTATTCCCTTGTCAGGAACCCTTGCGACTTTAGGAAATAAACTTCTTTCTCCCCGAATGCAAGCGCGAGTCCCACAAAATCTTCCTCTTTCCCGCCGTCTTCCAGGATATCAAACGCCACCGTATCCCCTGCCCCGGCTTTTGCCAGTTTCCCGAAGATTTCTTCCGCCTGTGCAAAATCCGTGATTTCCTTAAAATACTCCGCCTGCCGGTTCTGCTGTCCATGCTTTCCGAAACGCGCCAGCATGTTTTTAAAACCCAGCCTTTGAAACAGCTTATAGGCTTCTTCGGTATAAAAATCCCCTACCCTTGCTTCCTCATAGGAGAATCCGAACTCCCCGTTTATGTTAATGGTCGCCAGCACCTTACTTAAATCAGCCAAATCTTTGTGTGCCGCCAGCGATTCCCGCACGGACTTCTTCGCCACTTCGTCCACATGGGCATACAGGTTATCCAAAGAGCCAAACTGCAACATCAGCTCCGTCGCCGTCTTCTCCCCTACCTTCGGCACGCCGGGGATATTGTCCGCCGAATCCCCCATCAATGCTTTTAAGTCGATAAACTGGACGGGGGTAACGCGGTACTTTTCCAACACATCCGCCGCATAATAGTCCTCCACTTCCGTCCTGCCGCCTTTGGTCTTTGGGATACGGATTTTAATACGGTCCGTGGCAATCTGCAGCAGATCGCGGTCGCCGGAAATCAGCGTCACTTCCATGCCTTCCTTCTCCGACCGCTTCGCCAGCGTACCGAGGATATCGTCCGCCTCCAGTCCCTCTTTCTCCACGGTCCGTATCCCCATTGCCTGCAGCACATCCTTCATCACCGGAACCTGTTCCCGCAGTTCCTCCGGCATCGGTTTCCTTGTCCCCTTATATTCTTTATAAATCTCATGCCGGAATGTAGGCGCATGTACGTCAAACGCCACCGCCAGGTATTGGGGCTGTTCCTCATCCAAAATCTTAAACATGATATTCAAAAAACCGTAAACCGCATTGGTATGCAATCCCTCTGCATTGCTCAAATCCGGCACCCCGTAAAACGCCCGGTTCAAAATACTGTGCCCGTCAATTAATACTATTTTACCCATATCCCGCTCTCTGCCCGTCGCTTTCCTAATCATCCTAAAGCACAATTACCAAAACGATAATCGTGATAATCGCTATAATTGCCAAAGTCTCCACACCGTATACAAAATAACGCAGCCACCGGTAAAGAAGCATCTTCCGCTCCGCTTCCTCCAACAGTCTGTTCAGCTCTTTCTGCAAATCAAACGTGTTCCCGTCCTCCAGCCTTGCCATACCCTCCTGCACCAAAAACTGAATACTCAGTTCTTCCCTGCAGTCCCTGCAATGGGTTACATGTTCCAGGAAGCCTTTTAATTCCCTGCTGTTTAACTCATGATCCAGAAAATCGGATATTTTCCTGTTCGCTTCTTTACAATCCATGGCGGCTCCCTGCATTTTCCCTTTTGGGGAAATGATTCCAAATATAGTCATACATATGTACTATACACTAAAACGGATTTTTTTTAAAGGGTTAGGGGGAAATTATTTTTGGTTTAGTAGCGGTTCAGCCTGAAATGTTGTGTTGGAGACGGACGCAAGGGAGGGATTTTTTATACCTGACAAAAGAAAATAGCGGAATCCCTCCTACCCGCTATCTCTTTCTTCTTTTGATTCTTTTTAATAACCAACAAAAGCCCGGAGCGGAACCTCCTGCCCGGTTTGTTCTCTCCGCCCTGTGCTTCCCGGCAGGTAGCTGTTCCAAACCTGTTTCAAAAAATGGCGCTATTTCTTATTGCTCCCCAAAGGCGGTTTATGACCGCTTTAGGCGGCGTTGTTTGACGAACACGGTATTTCGCGGAACGGGAAATACCGTGTGAGGAGTTTCGCCGCC
>CAJUMD010000134.1 GCA_910587275.1 uncultured Kineothrix sp. | reverse complement strand
CTTGCAGCGCTGCAGAGCAGCGGGGTATTTGACCCTCGCGGCAGTCGCCAAATGCCTGCAAGCAGCCACTTGGCTCGTTGCTCGCGGGAATAAGGTTTTCCCGGTCAAAACATACGGGGAAGCAAAAAACCTCCTTGACCGGGACACCCCTTCACTGCCATCTGATTTTCCTTATCTTTTGCGGAGTCAATACCCCGCTGCAAGCAGCGGGGTATTGACCCTCGCGGCAGTCGCCAAATATCCGTTCCTACACCAATCCATTCCCGATATCCCCCAGCAGATTCTTCATCCCGTCGTCCAGTATGGCATCCTGCGTCTCACGGCTGTAGCTTTTGCGTTTATCCCTTACAAAATAGAAAACCAGGCGCATCAATGCCTTCATTTTGTTTTCTTCCGACGCATTCTCAATCTGCAGCAAAAGATAATCCCAATCGTTCCCAGCCCCATACAACAGGAAATCAATTGAAACATGGAAATGATTTCTAATCCGTGTCATCACTTCCTTGGAAATCCCATATTCCCCCCTCTCATACGCCCTGACCGCATTTGGGTTCACACCAAGGATTTCCGCCATTTCTTCCTGCGTCAACCCGTTGGATTCCCGCATTTCCCTCATCCGTTTCCCGACCGATTTGTTATCGATTCCCCCGCAATTGCCGCTCATCTTTTGTCCTCCACACATTTTTCTTTCATTATATATGGATTAAAAACCGGTCAACAGGAAGTGTGACTAACGGAAACCGGCAGTCGCACTATTTACTTTATTTTCGGAATTGTGACATAAAAATAGGAACTGTATCTTTTTTGGCCCTAACTGTCCCTGCACCGTATTTTAAGATACATTCTCCCATCCAAACGGCAAAATCCTATGCTTCAATTCAAGACACCGGAAACACGCCGCCAATTCCTTATATTAAGGTATACCCATACTTCCGGAGAAAATATCATGAAAAACCTTCCGATAAGAATAAAACACCTACGAATCGAGCAATGTTTCAAACAGCGGGATGTTGCCTGCTATTTGGGCATTCCACAGCAGACTTATTCCAATTATGAACATGGCATAAGGGAACTTCCCGCAAGGCATGTACGCAGTCTTGCAAAACTTTACGGGGTAAGCACGGACTATCTTTTGGGCACGCAGCCACGGCGCGCCGGAAGTTTTGATCCCCATTCCATCTATGTACAGGATATCCCCTTAAAAAATGTACTATTGGATTTCAGCCGGCTAAATGAAAACAACCGGACGGAAATTTTCCGCTTCATGTCCTATCTGAACAACCGGCCGGACTAATCCTGTAAAAATCATGTTTACAGGATGCCGCTGTCTTTTCCTGTAAAAATGGTTCAGACGCCCCGCCTTCCTCCATTCTTTTATTCCTGCGGACAACAGAGCCAGTGTCTGCTTTCCGTTTCTCCTTTTATTTACATATTTTTGTCGTTATATGTTTTACTAGTTTCCGTTGTGTGATATTATTTCATACAACAAAACATAAGTCGGACGACGCAGGGGAAATTAAGTGCAAATACGGAAGAAACAAAAGAAACGGAGGATAAATATGGGAAACATTGCTAACCGCATCAAAAATTTACGGCAGGAAAAAAACTTCAAACAATGGCAGATTGCCAAATATTTGGACATAACCCAACAGTCTTACTCCTATTATGAGCAGAGCAAACGGGAACTGCCCATGCGCCACATCGTAAAGATTGCGGAATTTTATAACGTCAGTACGGATTACCTCCTTGGCACGGCCCCACGCCGTTCCGGTAATTTTGACCTCAATTCCAACTATATACAGGATCTGACCTTAAAAAGCGTCGTTGCCGGTTTAACCAAGCTGAATACAGACAACAGGCAGGAACTCATCCGCTTTATGTACCATTTAGACCGGCACCACGACAATCACGAAAAGTCCGATGCAACCGTCCGGAGAAAATAATTCAGTCCCTCCGCTTCATCAGGCAGTTTTCCTTTAACGCCCCGATATATTTGCACAAGTGGGCAATGATGAGCATACTCCAATAGGACTTTACCGTCCATTTATCATCCAGTTCCAGCAGCCCCTCCACTTCCGTCTCCGTCAAATCCATTCCACAGAACATCCTTGGGCTGATATGGTATTGTGCCATCACCCCAAGGAGCAGACGTTCCATCCGCTTCGCCTCATTCCCGAATACCAATGCCTCCAGGGAAGATACCGTTCCGTACTTTTCCTTAAAATTTTCCAAAAATTTCCGGTATTCTCCCGTGTCCTTTTCTTCTTCCCCTTTACTTTCCCGTTCTCCGTTTTTAGGTTTTTCCTTCTTTTCATCTCCTTTTTCTTCTTTGTTCTTTTCCTTTTCCGTTTTCTTTTCCTTTCTCTTTTTCGTTTCTTTTTTCCAGTATTCCCGTATTCCACTGTTCCCTTCCCGCATTTCCCTTTCGCCCCGTTCCATGAAGTGCAGCAACAGCAGCATATCATAATCCAAACAGATTTCCACTCCCTTATCCTGGGCAATTGCCATGGCAATCACGATTTCGCTGATACAGTACAGCATACTGTATTCTTCCGAATGACCGGAAAAAACCTTTGTTTTGATATCGCTTCCCGTTACCGTCTCCTTCCCGTCCATCCAATTATGCAATTCCCCATATCCGGCATAAATTATTTTCATAAGCAGCCGGTAAGAACCGCCTTCCTTTTCCTCCTGCCGCATTTTCTCCAATAAACCAGTTAAAATCCTGGCATCCCATATTTCCTCCGCCTTCAGGCATTCCTCCAGCGCCCAATTCCGGTAGCCGGACTGTCCGTAATAACCATAGTAATCATCCCCGTCCGGGACCTCCGCCCAAAGCATCTGCCGGCACCGCTTATTGCAAAGAATACCGTAAATCAGGAATCCCGTCACATCCACCCTTTTCTCCACCCCGTTTACGGACATGGGCAGGGTATAAATACGGTAAGCCGGATTATCCGCTTCCTTCAGGCAGCGGGAAATCTTCCGAGCAAAAACTTCGTCAAACAGACACTCCCAGCCCTCGTCCGTCAATTCACCTAAAATGCCGGTTCCCCCGTTTTCCTTTTCCTTTTTCCGGTACCGCTCCAGCTTACCATAGAGCTCCCCGTCCTTCAGCCGTTCCCCAATCAACCCGTATACCTGTTCATACTGCATACTTTGGCGCATAAAGACAGCCTTCCCGTTGATAACCTCCCGGATTCCACCGTATACAATTTTTCCATTCTCCATATTTTTCCTCCTTCTCCTTTTTCCTTACCGTTCCACAGCAATTGCCCACAGGCGCCGGCTATCCGAAGCATCCAAAATACCCTGCCGGCACTTCTGCCTGAGTCACTGGTCCACGGGAATTAATTCATTGGAAATACAGGCTGAAACGCCTTATCCGATTTCATGACATACCGCTTTTGGCTAAACATGCGGCATAAAAGAATTTCCAATTGTTTATTGACAATTATAGTGTAACATGCGGAAGATTTTGGCGCAATCATTTTTGATACTTTTTTGATACCTTTTTATAATCGGCAGCCGTTCCGTCCAAAAACAGTTACTGCTCACTCCGTAACCAGTAACATGCTTCGCGATACACAACAAAATATTCCTTAGGTAACCGTTCAACCTGAAATGTTATGTTGATGGGCGGACGCACGGGAGGGAGTTTTTTTGGGGGCGGCGGCAGCGGAATTGCCTGTCCCGGTTTTCCGTGCACTTTTTCCGGCGGGTTTTTCTAAACAGAATGGGATAGCCTGTCCGTTACCCGCATCCAGGACGGCGCGGCAAATGTAAACAAATCCTGGGAATCCGTGGAAGAAGTCGTATCGGAAGCCTTCATCCGTTTAAAAAAACGGCTGCCGGACGCCCAAATCACCGTGCAGGTTCCCGATAACTTCCTCATGATTCCCATGGATGCCATCTTAATCGAACAGGTACTGATTAACCTGTTGGAAAACGCGGTACTGCATTCCGGCAGCCAGCGCCCCATCGCCTGCAGCGTAGAATCCCAGCCGGACTACGTGTGCTTCCATGTCAGGGATTACGGTATCGGCATCGCGCCGGATAAACGGAAAACGCTTTTTGACGGCACACCCTATACCGGAAACACTTCCCCCGACAGTTCCAAAGGCATGGGAATCGGGCTGTCCCTGGTCACTTCCGTCTGCCCGGACCTCATACTGCTGAATCTCGGACTGCCCGACATGGACGGTATTGACATCATCCGCCAAATCCGCACCTGGGCAAGCATTCCCATCATCGTCATTTCCGCACGTACCCAGGAACAGGAAAAAGTCCTTGCGACGGACAGCGGCGCAGACGATTACATCACCAAGCCTTTCGGTCCCCCGGAACTCATGGCTAGAATCCGTACTGCCCTGCGCCACGGCAACCGTCTGAATACCGGCTCCCTGCTGGCGCTGCGCCCTTATCAGGCGGACGGTTTGGTCATTGATTTCGAAAAGCACCTGATTACCCTTGACGGAACCGACATCCATTTAACCCAGGTAGAATACAAAATCGTCTCCCTCCTGGCACAAAACTCAGGCAGGGTCATAACCTACGACTCCATCATTTCCAATGTATGGGGGCCCTACGCGAACGACAATAACCGCATCTTACGCGTCAATATGGCAAACATCCGCAGGAAGCTGGAAAAAAATCCGGCGGAACCCCATTACATTTTTACGGAAATCGGCATTGGGTACCGTATGCTGGAGGATACACCGGAACGTTCCTGAGCACCGCACGCCAAAAAACATGAAGGAAAGTCAGCGGATTTCCACTACTTCATATCCCGCTTCCGTAACGGCATCCTTTAAAGTCCCGTCTGCGGCTTCCCCGTCCAGTTCCACCACGGCGCTTTTTTCCTCAAGGTTCATGGTAACGGATGCCACCCCTTCCACTCCCTCCAAAGCCTTCTGTACCCTCGCGGTACAATGCCCACATGCCATTCCCTCAATAATCATTGTCTTTGTCATAACTGCTTCCTCCTTCTTATTTTCTTCCTGCAATATATTTGACAATTCATTGCTTCCGCTTTGTTCCCGGAATGCTTTTTGACCGCTTTCCCCGTCCTTGCGTTCCTCCTTAAATCCGCGCAGCCGCAATGCATTTCCCACCACGCACACGCTGCTTAAACTCATGGCGGCGGCACCGAACATGGGGTTTAATTTTAGGGCCAAAAACGGGTATAAGACACCCGCCGCCAACGGTATCCCTATGCTGTTATAAAAAAATGCCCAAAACAGGTTTTCCTTAATATTACGGATGACTGCCCTGCTTAACCGAATCGCCGTAACGGCATCCCGCAGATCATTTTTCATTAAAATAATGTCCGCACTCTCCAAAGCCACATCGGTTCCGGCTCCTATCGCAATCCCTACATCTGCCGAAGCCAAAGCCGGGGCATCGTTCACGCCGTCCCCAATCATGGCGACCTTTTTCCCCTGTTCTTTCAGGCTTCTTATCTTCCGTTCTTTTTCATCCGGGAGCACTTCCGCAATCACTTCCGGTATTCCCAGCTTCTTCCGCACCGCTTCTGCGGTCTTACGGTTATCCCCGGTCAGCATGATCACATGGATATGCATCTTCTTCAAATGCCCGATTGCCTGAAGGGAGGACTCCTTCACCGTATCCGCCACGGCAATCACCGCCGTCAGTATCCCGCCTTCCCTTCCAAGGAGCAACGGAGTCTTGCCTTCCTCTGCCAAACGTTCGGTTTCCTGTTCCTGCCCCCCGGTCAGGCGGATTCCTTTTTCCTCCATGAATTTACGGTTTCCCACATAAAACATGGTTCCCCCGTTCCTGCCCTCGATTCCTTTCCCGAATACCGCCCGGAATTCCGTTACCTCAGGCAGTTCCAACCCCCGCTCCTCCGCTGCCGACACGATGGCATCCGCCAGGGGATGTTCACTTGGTTTTTCCAATGCCGCCGCAATCCGCAGTATTTCTTCCTCCGTCTTTCCCGCTTCGTAACGGATGATATCCGTCACGCGGGGGTTCCCTTCCGTAATCGTACCGGTTTTATCCAATACTACCGTATCCACGTTCCTCGCCTCCTGCAATGCCTCGCCGGATTTGATCAGGATACCGTACTTCGCCCCCACGCCGGTACCCACCATAATCGCTACGGGGGTTGCCAGCCCCAGGGCACAGGGACAGGAAATAACCAGCACCGCAATCCCCGCCGACATGGCAAACTCAACCCCCGCACCGGAAAGCAGCCATACCGCTGCCGTCACCAGCGCAATACCGATAACCACAGGCACAAATACCCCCGCGATTTTATCCGCCAGCCTGGCAATCGGCGCCTTTGAGGCACTCGCCTCCTCCACCAGCCGTATAATCTGTGCCAGCGTGGTATCTTCCCCTACTTTTTCCGCCCTGCAGCGCAGCACGCCAGCCTTGTTCACCGTCGCGGATACCACCGAATCACCCGGTTTCTTCTCCACCGGAATGCTTTCCCCCGTAATCGCCGATTCGTCCACGCTGGAATTACCCGACACAACCACGCCGTCCACCGGCACAAGGCTGCCCGGTTTTACCAAAAAGATATCCCCCGCCCTTACGTCCCCGGTGGGAACCTGTTCTTCCCTTCCGTCTTCCCGTACCACAACCGCCGTCTTTGGCGATAAATCCATCAGCTTCGTAATCGCCGCACTCGTTTTCCCCTTGGATTTGGTTTCCAGATATTTCCCTACGGTAATCAGCGTCAGAATCGTACCTGCCGATTCAAAATAAATATCCATGGAGTACTGCTCTACCAGCGCCATATCCCCATGCCCCAATCCATATCCAATACGGAAAATCGCAAATATCCCGTAAACCACCGCCGCAAAAGCCCCGATGGCAATCAGACTGTCCATATTCGGATATCCGCGGAACAGAGTCTTAAACCCTACGCGGAAATATTTTTGATTTACATACAAAATCGGCAGCAGAAACAAAAACTGGGAAAAGGCAAACGCCACTGCATTCTCCGTCCCGTGGAATGCCTCCTGCACAAACGCCGGGACAGGCAGTCCGAACCACTCATAAAACATATGATGCATGGAAATATACATTAACGGCACCAGGCATCCTATGGAAATACCCAGCCTCCACCTCATCGCCCGCTCCGCTTCCCCCGCGCTCTTTTCCAAATCGGAAACACCCGGTTTTACCGGCTCCCAAACGGTACCGCCGCCTGAAGGTCCGTTTCCGGCATTCCCGTCTTTTACGCCAAAACCGGCATTTTCCTTTAGGCTTGCCCCATATCCTGCTTTTTCAACCGCACGGATAATCTCCTGGGTTTGCGCATCTCCTTCCACTTTCATCGAATTGGTCAGCAGGTTCACGGAGCAGGAATCCACACCTGCTACTTTTGATACCGCTTTTTCCACCGCCGAACTGCACGCCGCGCAGCTCATACCCGTTACGATATATTGTTCCATTTGCTTTCACTGCCCTTCTTTTCAATCCTTTTTCTTTTTGATTTGCTTTTTCTAATTGGCTTTTTATTCACTGGTTTCTTAATTAACCGGCTTCTTATTCATTAATTTATTATTCATTGACTTTTTTGACTGCCGCCTTTCCGTCTATGTTCTTACTCATTTTCTTTTTATTTTCTTTCTTATTTGCTTT